>NZ_JBFRVX010000873.1:0-5825 GCF_041475345.1 Vibrio sp. 10N.222.48.A3
ATTGATAATTATTATCATTCGTATATGATTATCTTAATACACAAATTTTGAGTGACACTTATGGATCGACTAATCTCTTTTTTGCCAAGCAGCAGCGCTGCGAAAACAACTCAGTTTTCACTGTCTTTTAAGCGCCTGCTTTTACCTATTTCACTTGCGGCGTTAGTTGCAGCTCCTGCTACGCGAGAATTGACGGTCACTACCTTGTCTGACGCCTTCTGGGCAGTGTCATGTTACGTTGCGCTAACCCTAGCGATTTACCACTGGTTAAGTCTATACATCAACAAAGATAACGTCTTCAATAAGCTCGTCCATCAATCTCGTTCAAACCAAGTTGTATTCGCCGCGCTAATGGGCGCATTGCCAGGCTGTGGGGGAGCGATTGTGGTCACCACACAATTTATTTCAGGCAAACTCGGATTTGGTGCGGTTGTGGCTGTACTCGTCTCAACCATGGGTGACGCGGCATTCCTGTTAATTGCTAGCGAACCCAAAACAGGTTTAGCCATGATGGCGATGGGTGTAATCGTGGGTACCGCCTCAGGACGAATCATAAACTTGTTTCACGCAGACGACTTTTTACGCCCGAAACAGGCAGAGAGAAATGAAGCGGAAAACAGCTGTACCTCACAACCTCAAGGTCAAAGCCCTGTCTCTAAAAAAGCGATAAACCTTCAGGGTTACCTATGGTCTGTGCTTATTATTCCGGGAGCCGCTGTTGCCCTGCTTGGCTCTTTTCAAATCGATGTAAACCAGTTGCTGACACTGCCTGAGATGTCTATGGAATGGACGGGAACGATTTTACTGATCAGCTCGATGTTTTTGTGGGGGCTTACTCGTGAAATTGAGGATTACAAATCGGCCGTAAGTGAAGATGAAAAATGTATAGGTTCTCACCCACTACAAAAAACAGCTCAAGATACAAACTTTGTCACTGCATGGGTGGTGGTGGCTTTTCTTTTCTTCGAGTTTGGCTCTGTGCTTGCAAATGTCGATTTTGCGACGCTATTCTCAAGCTGGGGGATGATGCTCCCCCTGGCGGGTGTGTTGATGGGCTTACTGCCGGGGTGTGGTCCACAATTGTTGGTCACTAGCCTTTACCTTTCAGGTGCACTGCCACTTTCAGCTCAGGTCGGTAACGCAATTTCAAATGATGGTGATGCTTTATTCCCTGCTATCGCAATGGCACCGAAAGCGGCTCTTGTGGCCACATTATATTCAGGCATACCCGCATTAATCTGTGCATACGGTTATTGGTTTATGTTCGAAATTTAACTCAAGCTGATTCAATTCCATAGGTCTCTATTAGGTCGATACTTTGTATCGGCCTTTTTGTTTCCGTCTGCCTAAGCCCTTACAACAGATTCTTTATACATTCCCTTCCTGCTTCATTGTTCGTAGTTCATAGTTCTACAGCCTATCTCAAACGGCACGTCGTTATAGCCGGTCTCAAAAACGCCCCCTGTTGGCGCTATGACAATGCTTAATTACAAATTCCGCACACAGGCTAGAAAAACAAAAAGCCTCTGTAAGAGTGCTTACAGGGGCTTTAATTCAAGCTTTAATCTTGGTTCTTAAGTACAAGACTTAAGAAACTTCGATTGGACCACCGAATGAAGTTACTGGAGGCAGTTTGCCTTGGAACTTCTCGAAGTTAACCAAACATGTGTTTGCTGACGTTGCTTGAGCAAGTTCAGACGTACCGATGTCTTGAGTTAGTGTGTTTGGATCGCCGTATGTATCTAGCGCCCCCACTTTCTCGTTGATCGGGCCGTACCAAGCGCCTTCTTCGATACGAACAACACCAGGTGCGTAGCTATCCATTAGAACAGCACCTGCTAGTAGTTGACCACGGTCATTGAACACACGTACTACGTCGCCATCTTTGATGCCTTTCTTCTTAGCATCGATTGGGTTGATGTAGATTGGCTCACGGCCTTGTACCGCGTAAGTCGCACGCCACTCTTCAGATTCACACATCTGAGAGTGAAGACGCTTGTCTGGGTGACAAGATTGTAGCCAGTACGGATGTTTGTCAGAGCCTGGACCACCGTGTGAACGTTCAGATTTCTCAAACCACATAGGGTGTTCTTGACAGTGCTCGTAACCCATGTTGCCAACAGTACGGCTTGTGATTTCGATGAAACCAGAAGGCGTACCTAGTGCGTTGATCTCTGGATCTTCACGGAATGAAGCGTGACGAGTCCATGGCTTACCTTTACCGAAGTCTAGGAAACCTTTCTCCCAGAACTCAGCAAACTCAGGCATTTCGAAGCTGCCTTCGTTTGATGCACGACATTCGTCATACAGAGATTTAACCCACTGCATTTCGTCCATACCACGCGTATAATCGTCGTAACGACCCCAACGCTTAGTTAGGCTAGACATAATCTCGAAGTCAGTTTTAGACTGGAACAGAGGATCGACTAGTTTGTGCATCGCGATCAAACCACGACCAGAGTACGCGCCGTAACCATCAATATCGTTACGTTCCCACTGAGTACATGCAGGAAGCACGATATCAGAGTGACGACAAGTTGCAGTCCAAGCGAAATCAACAGCCACTACAGTTTGTAGGCTCTTGAATGCTTTACGCATCTTGTTGCGATCTTGGTGGTGGTGCCACGGGTTATTACCACTGAATACCATCATCTTGATATCCGGTAGTGTAACCGTTGAACCGTTCGCTTTGATCTTCTTACCTGGCTCTAGCAAGCTATCTACCCAACGAGCAACAGGGATTACACGGCTGTAACCGTTGTAATCAGTGTTAGTGTGCTTAGGCGATTGACCTTGGTCGATGTTCAACGGGAATGAACCCGGAGCAGCGAAGCCAGTTGAAGAAACACCGATACCAGAGTAATGGTGACCGTAAGAGATACCACCGCCAGGTAGACCGATTTGGCCAACCATTGCTGCGATAACGGCACACATCCAGTAAGGCTGCTCACCGTGTTGTTGACGTTGGATACTCCAACCGACAAGAATCTGCGTACGACCGTTAACCAGCATCTTAGCGAATTCACGGATAGAGTCCGCGCTTGCACCACAGATAGCCGAAGCCCACTCAGGTGTCTTCTCAACTTTATCTTTCGTTTCACCTTGAACGTACTTGATAAAGTCTTCAAAACCTAGACAGTAAGTTTCGATGAACTTCTTGTCGTATAGATCTTCGTTGTAAAGAACGTGAGCAACACCAAGCATGAACGCCACATCAGTTTGTGGGTTGATGTACATTTGCTCGTTTTCTAGGTAACGGCCTGTTTTGTTTTTAACAGGGTCAACAGAAACAACGTTGATCTCTTTCTTAGCAACTTTTTCTTTCAGCTGCTCTAAGTATGCGAATGACTCGTGAGTCTCACATGTCCAACCTACTTGCAGGTTTTTAACTGGATCGTTACCCCAAAGAACAATGTTGTCACTGTTTTCTAGGATAAGTTCCCAAGATGTACCTTGTGCGTAAACTTCAGTAGAACCTAGCACGTAAGGCATGATCGTTTGACCAGCACCTGTTGAGTAGTCACCGATTTTCTTCACAGAGTAACCGTGAAGTGCCATTGCACGTTGCATATGGTTAGTACAGCTGTGGAACTGACCCGTTTGTCTCCACCCAGTTTGACCTGTGTGAAGCGCCCATGGACCGTAATCTTTCTGTACGCGCTCTAGTTCGCGGTAAACAAGGTCTAGTGCCTCATCCCAAGTCACACGAATAAAACGGTTGTTACCACGCGTGTCTGCGCTGTATTTATGCTTCTTCAACCAATCTAGGCGAACCATTGGGTAACGCACACGTGATGGGCTGTAGATAATACCTTTAATACCTTTCAACATCTCAGTTGGGTGTTGATCGATTTCTAGAGGTTTAATCTCTTGTACTTTACCCGCATAAACGCGAGCTCGGAATGCACCCCAGTGAGAACCAGAGACTTTCCACGCGCCGTCTGTTTCTGCTGCAGACACTGATGCCGACGCCAATAAGCTTGGACCGATAACCGATGCCGCACTTGTAGTCGCGACACCTTTCAGAAAACTTCTTCTTGTAATTGCCATTGTGTTACTCCAATTGACGTCTTATTAGTGATGGCCTTCAGAAAAATCTGATGAGTGCTTCTGTAGATACTTAAGAACAAGTGCTTCTGTATCTGTATCGAAGTTAACGAATGCAATCATACCATCTAACATGCCTACCCAACCGTTAGCGCTGAAGTGAGCTTCATCTGGCTGTGAGTGACACGTTGAACAGTTAGATTGGTACGCTTGACCCGCTGCGTTCCAGATTGGATCGAAGTTATCAACCATAGACTCTTTCTTCATCCAAAGTGCTAGGTTAACTTCTTCCCATGGAAGGCCAGTAAGCTCATCTTCTTTCTTCTCACCAACAGTGATAACGTCACTTTGAGATACTTCTTTGGTCAAGATTGCAGTTGAGATATTCATACCGAAGTCTTCTTGGATTACACGTCCGAAACCTTTCGCTTTACGCCAACCATCGATTTGAATCTTGATCATGTCGCCTTTTTCGTCGATAACCGCAACTTTACTTGCAGGGCTGAGTAGACCCGCTTCAACTGTTGCTGTTTCATCTGTGTACATTGGTAGGTGACGAATAGAGATCACGTCAGAACCATTTGCGTAAGATGTGCTGCTTGCTACATTTTCTAGCTCGCCAACAATACCGCTTGCTGATGCCATATCCATTGGAAGGTTGTGAGCAATACCTTTGTGACAGTCAACACAGCTTTGATCACGTTCTGCTGCATTCTTCATCTGGATACGCGCTGTTGGGCGCATGTTCTCGAAGTCCATTGAATCGTAGTTGTGACAGTTTTTACACTCTAGAGATTTGTTCGAAGAGAAACGATCCCATTCGTGTTTAGCCAGTTCGATACGACGAGCTTCGAATTTCTCAGGTGTATCTAGGTCACCAAATACTTGAGCAAATACTTCTTTAGATGCTTGCATCTTACGAGCGATTTTTGCTGTCCATTCATGTGGAACGTGACAGTCAGGACAAGTAGCACGTACACCAGAAGTGTTTTTCCAGTGAACCGTTTCTTGTAGCTCTACGTAAACATTGTCACGCATGGTGTGACAACTTACACAGAACTCTTCCGTATTTGTGTGCTCTAGAGCTGTGTTAAAACCGCCCCAGAAAATAACACCGGCGATAAAGCCACCCATAGTTAGTACACCAAGACTGATGTGTACTGCAGGGCGAGTCATTGTGCGCCATAATTTAACTAAAAATGATTTCATGTTTAGCTCTCTTAAATATTGATTTTAAAAAATGTTGTTACTAGAGGGCATTACATGCCGCCGTGAGCACCAGGAGGTCCGAATACAAACACTTGCAGTGCCCAAACTAGGAAGCCGTAACCGCCTACAAAAGCCACACTTAATATTGGAAAGAGAACCACCGCGATGAAGAGGAAAGACTTCCACTCCAACGAGCGTTTTTCGCCAGTTTCAATTTTATTAACATCACTCATACATTTTGCCTATTTTGTATTTAGTAATTTCGAGTAACCCATTCTATGGGGCTAAAGTTCTTGAGTATCTAACAACAAATTTTAGACCATACACAAAGTAGGGTTCAATCAAATCCCCCGTTATAACCCTTGCTAATCAATACTTTTTTGAGGTCATCCAAACTTGTTTTCAGTTAAACAAAGTTATTAAAAAGTATTAACAAATGTGAAGAATTAAGTATATTTCACAAATGTTAAAAACCAACATACACGCAACCATCTGACAACCAATTTTAACTTTTTACCTACTAAGTAGTAGCTAGAAAAGCCTCAAACAACCACTATTTTGTGTTTTGT
>NZ_JBFRVX010000874.1:0-10448 GCF_041475345.1 Vibrio sp. 10N.222.48.A3
TCTCTCCGACCGCACCATCATTGAATAGAACCCAGCTTTTTAGCTGGGTTTTGTTTTATCTGGAATATGTAAATCTGCAAGCCAAGTCACCAAGTATTCTCTCCTATAACCTCACTTTTACTACGATTTTATTAGACAATGTCTGCTCCATTTCCTAACTGAGTATGACTGCCTATGAAAACCCTCCCTTTAACGATCGGTTGCTACACAGATTCTCCAAGTAATAGCCAAGGTGTATATCAAACTCAGTTAGATCTAGAAACGGGAACGCTGTTGCCTTTAGAGCTTATAGCGGCCTGTACAAATCCTTCGTTTGTCACCACGACAAAGCTAGGGATCTATACAGCTTCTGAAGTTGACCAAAAGATGCAACCGCAACTGATTCATATACCGAATTCTGATTCAACAATAGCGTCAAATACTAGACTAATTTCAGGAGATCACCCTTGTCATATCACGGTAGATCCCCACAATAAGTTTGCTATTACATCGCAATATTCATCAGGGGCATTCGATATCTTTAGTTTAAGTATCAATGGCAATATCGATAAACGGCTCAAAACACTCAAAATGGTTGGTTCTGGACCTAATGCAGAAAGACAAACAGGCCCACATGCACATCAAAGCCTTTTCCTAAAGAACTCTCCGCAGTTTGTCACCGTCGATCTCGGAGCCGATCGAATCAACTTCTATTGCTTTGACGAAGAGCAAGAAGAGTTCCTTGATGAACCAATGCAATCTATCAAAGTGCGGGCAGGGAATGGACCTCGTCACTTAATCTTTAACCAAGCCGAAGATAGAGCCTATGTGGTGTGTGAGCTCTCTGAAACGATATTGATTTTGGAAAAGTCTTTAGGGGTGTGGAGTATTGTGGAAGAGGTTGATGCATTAGCAAATATGGATAAAGGAGAAGCAGCGGCTGCAATTAAGCTATCGCCAGATGAGCAATTCCTTTATGTGTCTTGCCGACATCAATCCAGAATCAGTTGTTTTAGAATAGACTCCGTCACTCAAAAGCTCATTTTTATGGATAGTTACGATGTTGAAGGCAAGTTCCCTCGCGACTTTCATATCACTAATGACGGACAATGGCTTATCGCCGCAAACCAGCATTCCAACAACCTCACATCATTCAAACGAGATATTGAAGATGGCTCCCTCACCTATACTGGATGCTCTTTAGCCATTGATGCACCTGTTTGTGTGACGCAATAGCACTAAGCACTATCATGAAATCAAAAAAGGAGAGCCTCAGCTCTCCTTCTTTTATAACTAGATAACTTGGAGTAACCAATCACAACCCTAAAGCGTACTTAAGCACCTGTGATTTAATCGGCCCTGAGTTTTCTGCTAGCTTTAGTGCTGCATTTCGCACAAACTTAAGTGGGCCAATGTCATTGCTAAACGTTTTGTAGAAAAAGTCCATGCCACTTTGCATCATTAGATTGTCACCTCTTCTGATCACTTCATAGCGTCTCGCCACAGATTGATTCAATTCGCCTTTCTCTTGGGTGATATCCAATAGTGCTGCCACATCTTTAAAACCCAAGTTAACACCCTGCCCTGCTAGAGGGTTAATCGTATGTGCAGAGTCCCCGACTAAAATACAGTTATTCCTTGAGTATGATTGAGCATGACGTCGTGTCAGAGGAAAAGAACCCGAGTTCAAAACTTTGATATCACCTAACTCTTTAGGAAAGTGAGTAAGTACTTCATTACGTAGTTTTTCAGGGGGCATTGCTGACAATTGCTTAATACGCAGTGGAGAATCATACCAAACTAACGAGCCCTGCCCGACTTCTTGATCGTCAGAGACTAGAGAACACAAAGGCAAAAATGAACGAGGACCACTTGGTAAAAATTGCTGCCAAGTAATATCTTGCTGAGGCTGTTCTGTTTCTACGTTGATAAGCATGCAGTGCTGTCGGTAATCCCAAGCCGTAATACCAATCCCTGCTTGCTGACGGACGGCTGAATTTGCGCCATCAGCGCCAACCACCCACTTCGCGGACAACTGAGTACCCGACTGAAGCTTGACTATATTGGTCTCACCAAACTCAATCTCATCGAGCTTTTCTGGGCATAACAGTTCGAGATTGTCGTAGGCATCAAACTGAGCCCATAAACCCAATTGGATTAATCGATTCTCAACGATATAGCCCAAACGAGGAAGGTCCAGTGATGCTGCATCAAACCGAGTACGACACTCTGGATGTTCCCAAGTTTCCAATCGCTTGTAAGAACAGACGCGCATCGCTGCAATACTTTGCCATGCACCAAGATCTTCAAGCAAATCGACCGATGCTTGAGAAATCGCTGACACACGAATGTCCATCGCTTGCGACTCATCAAAAGCTTGTGGGGCAAAACCTTCGATCACCGCAACACTCAGACCTTGCTTTGCAAAACCGATTGCTGTTGCTGCACCAACCATGCCGCCACCGACGACTACAATATCGTAACTGTTCATATTTTGTACTTATCAGTTTGATTCTTTGACTGTTTTTGATTGTACTTTTTCATAACGAACTTGTAACCAAAAACCTTATTCGAAAGAAGGGTTATCCCTTATGGCATATGGCGTTAACGATAATAAAAACCACTACATAAGAGATTTGTTCAGACTACTAGTCAGTCGGTTTTGAAACCAGTACAATACGCCGCTTGCCGCTAGAGCCTGTCATAAAATTGAATACCGAATTATGACGAACGGAGCTAGCGGATGAATAATGGGCGATTTGCTCCCTTAAATTAAACTAACGATCGAGCGAACATATAATGAGTAAGAAACTGCTAATTAAAACTTGGGGCTGTCAGATGAATGAATATGATTCATCAAAAATGGCCGACCTGCTTAACGCTGCAAATGGCTATGAGCTAACTGAAGTACCTGAGGAAGCAGACGTACTACTATTGAATACTTGTTCTATCCGCGAAAAAGCGCAAGAAAAAGTATTCCACCAGCTTGGTCGTTGGAAAACGCTTAAAGATAAAAAAGAAGGTGTGGTGATCGGTGTGGGTGGCTGTGTAGCGACTCAAGAAGGTGATCACATTCGTCAACGTGCACCTTATGTAGACGTTATCTTTGGCCCACAAACATTACACCGTTTACCAGAGATGATTAAGTCATCACTGTCTAACGAAAAGCCAGTAATGGACATCTCTTTCCCAGAGATCGAAAAGTTCGATAACCTGCCAGAGCCAAAAGCAGACGGCGCAACAGCCTACGTTTCTATCATGGAAGGTTGTTCTAAGTACTGTACTTACTGCGTTGTTCCATATACTCGTGGCGAAGAAGTTAGTCGTCCAATGGATGATGTGCTATTCGAAGTTGCACAACTTGCAGAGCAAGGCGTACGTGAAGTAAACCTGCTAGGCCAAAACGTAAACGCATTCCGAGGCCCTACTCACGAAGGTGACATCTGCACATTTGCAGAGCTCCTTCGCCTAGTTGCGTCTATCGACGGTATCGACCGTATTCGTTTCACAACAAGCCACCCGCTTGAGTTTGGTGACGACATCATTGAAGTTTACAAAGATACCCCTGAACTAGTGAGCTTCCTTCACCTACCAGTACAAAGTGGTAGTGACCGTATTCTTACGATGATGAAGCGTCCACATACGGCTATCGAGTACAAATCTATTATCCGTAAACTGCGTAAAGCTCGTCCTGACATTCAAATCAGCTCTGACTTTATTGTTGGTTTCCCTGGTGAGTCTAAGCAAGACTTCCAAGATACAATGAAGCTAATTAAAGAAGTTGATTTCGATATGAGCTTCAGCTTTGTTTTCTCTCCACGTCCAGGTACGCCAGCGGCAGATTACCCATGTGATGTACCAGCACAAGAGAAAAAAGATCGTCTGTACGAACTGCAACAAACAGTAAACACACAAGCTATGCGTTTCTCTCGTCTAATGCTAGGTACAGAGCAGCGTATTCTTGTTGAAGGTCCATCAAGAAAGAATCTCATGGAACTGCGTGGCCGTACTGAAAACAGCCGTGTTGTGAACTTCGAAGGTTCTGCAGACCTAATCGGTCAGTTTGTAGATGTGAAGATCACTGAGGTTTACACTAACTCACTACGTGGTGAGCTAGTTCGCACAGAAAAAGACATGGGTCTACGCGTTGTAATGACTCCAGCAGAAATGATGGAAAAAACAAAACGTGAAGACGAGCTAGGTGTAGCGACATTTACGCCATAGGCAATACAACTGTTTGAGCACAAAGCGCAAACACAAAGCTTGAAATTACCTAACTAAGTGACCATCTTAGAAATAGGGATATCACCATCAAAAGCCCGGTCTAAATCGGGCTTTTTGCTCTTTTTTATATTTAAGAGTGAGTGGCACAAAATGAGAGGCTAATTTGAGCAATAAAATCGTTACCTTAGAGATAAATCTAGAGCCAGCAGATAACAAGCGCTTGGCAAGTTTATGCGGACCATTTGACGACAACATCAAGCATCTTGAGCGTCGTCTGGGCGTTGAGATTAATTACCGTAGCAACTTTTTCACGATTGTCGGTAAGCCTCACACTACAGCCGCAGCTTTAGACATCATCAAACACCTCTATGTTGAAACGGCTCCAGTTAAAGGCAACATAATCGATATCGAACCGGAGCAAGTGCATCTGGCGGTCACTGAGTCTGGTATTTTGGAGCAACACGTCGAGTCTGAAATCGACTACGGCAAAGAAGTGACCATTAAGACTAAAAAAGGCGTTATCAAACCTCGCACGCCAAACCAAGCACAATATCTAATGAACATGGTCACTCATGACATCACTTTTGGTATTGGACCTGCTGGTACTGGTAAAACGTACTTAGCTGTTGCGGCTGCGGTTGATGCACTTGAACGTCAAGAAGTTCGTCGAATCCTACTGACTCGTCCTGCTGTTGAAGCTGGTGAGAAGCTTGGTTTCCTACCGGGTGATTTAAGCCAAAAAGTAGACCCCTATTTGCGTCCGCTTTACGATGCACTGTTTGAAATGCTTGGCTTTGAGCGAGTTGAGAAGCTGATTGAACGTAACGTGATTGAAGTTGCTCCACTGGCTTACATGCGTGGTCGTACATTGAATGATGCGTTTATCATTCTTGATGAGAGCCAAAACACCACGGTAGAGCAGATGAAAATGTTCTTAACCCGTATCGGTTTTAACTCTCGCGCTGTGATCACAGGTGATATTACACAAATCGATTTACCTCGTGGTGCAAAATCAGGCCTACGTCATGCAACTGAAGTGCTCAGTGAAGTGGATGATATTAGCTTTAACTTCTTCATGTCTGAAGACGTCGTTCGTCACCCTGTGGTTGCTCGTATCGTTAATGCGTACGAGAAGTGGGAAGCCAAAGACCAAAAAGAGCGTAAAGAGTTTGAGGCTCGCAAACGAGAAGAACGAGAAGCCAAACTTCTTGAGGCTCAGCAAGCTGTTACGACACAATTAGCAACACAAAATAGTTCTGTCATTGCAGAGCAAGGTGATAAATAGATGTCTATTGAACTAGACCTGCAATTAGCAGTCGAAAATGAGCAAGGTCTTCCAACTGAGCAAGATATTCAACTTTGGTTAGACAAGACAATTCCTCAGTTTCAAGAGAGTGCCGAGTTGACGGTTCGTATTGTTGATACACAAGAAAGCCACCAGCTCAATCATGACTATCGTGGAAAAGATAAGCCAACTAACGTGCTGTCTTTCCCATTTGAAGCACCACCAGGAGTGGAATTAGATCTACTGGGTGACCTCATTATTTGCCGCCAAGTTGTCGAAAAAGAAGCAGAAGAGCAAAGTAAGCCTCTGCTAGCACACTGGGCTCATATGGTTGTACATGGCAGTCTGCATCTGCTAGGTTATGATCATATCGAAGATGATGAAGCTGAAGAGATGGAGTCACTCGAAACAGAAATCATGCAAACTATGGGGTTTGAAGACCCGTATATTCTAGAAAAGTAAATCGATTCTAGTAAAGTAGGTTGCAGAGAAACAATAACTCATCGAACCTGTGATTTTCGCAGGAATCTGAGTTGTAACGTGTGCTATCACACTTCTGATAGCGTTATTTTTTGAGAAATCATGAACGAAGGTAACCCCCCCACTTCTGAGGGAAGTAAAAAATCTGAAGGTCCGAGTAGAAAGTCCTTCTTTGAACGCCTAGGCCAACTATTTCAAGGTGAAGTTAAAGATCGCCAAGAGCTCGTAGATGTAATCCGCGACTCAGAAATTAATGACCTAATTGACCACGACACGCGCGACATGCTCGAGGGTGTAATGGAAATTTCAGAGATGCGAGTACGCGACATCATGCTGCCTCGCTCTCAAATGGTTACAGTTGAACGCACCGATGATTTAGATACATTGATTGCGCTTATTACTGATGCTCAACACTCTCGCTACCCAGTGATCAGTGAAGATAAAGACCATGTTGAAGGCATTCTATTAGCGAAGGACCTACTTAAGTATTTGGGTTCAGAAAGTGCCCCATTTGATATCGAACAAGTGATTCGCCCTGTCGTGGTTGTTCCTGAAAGTAAGCGTGTTGATCGCCTACTCAAAGAGTTCCAAGAAGAGCGCTACCACATGTCTATCGTTGTCGATGAGTTTGGCGGAGTTTCTGGCCTGGTAACCATTGAAGATATCCTCGAAGAAATCGTTGGTGAAATTGAAGACGAGTTCGACGATGAAGAAGAGCTAGATATTCGTAAGCTGAGTAAGCATACTTTCTCTGTTAAAGCTTTAACCACTATTGAAGAGTTCAACGATACGTTTGGAACTGCCTTTAGTGACGATGAAGTGGATACGGTAGGCGGCATGGTTATGACAGCACTCGGTCACCTGCCGGTTCGTGGCGAAATTGTAGAGATTGAAAACTACCATTTCAAAATAACATCAGCAGATAACCGTCGTGTGATTCAGTTACAGGTAACCATTCCTGACGAACAGCCTCTTCCTACTATCGAAGAATAACAACTTCTCTCTAAAGAGATAACAGAAATTAGATGACTAAGACCTTTATTCATCGCCTATTACGGCCGCTAGCGGCCGTTTTTGTTGGCGCTATAACCACCCTTTCATTCGCTCCATACTCTATATGGCCTCTTGCTATTCTCAGCCCAGCTTTGTTGCTGTTACTGATCCACAACCGTTCTCCTAAAAGTGCGCTTTGGATTGGCTACGGATGGGGTTTAGGCCAATTCGCAACAGGTATCAGCTGGGTATACGTCAGCATCGATCATTTTGGCGGCATGCCACTGGCAGCCAACCTGTTTTTGATGGCTTTGCTCATTGGCTACCTAGCGGTTTATTCAGGCCTATTTACCTGGAGCTTAAACAAGTACTTCCCTGCTAATAACCTAAGCCGCTTTTTCCTCGCAGCTCCTGCATTGTGGTTAATCAGTGATTGGCTACGTGGCTGGGTAATGACGGGCTTTCCTTGGCTTTGGCTTGGCTACAGCCAAATCGATTCTCCACTAGGCTCGTTTGCACCGATTGGCGGTGTCGAGTTAATTACTCTGGCAGTCATTGTCTCTGCATCTGCACTCGCTTATATGGTTATCAATAAAGCATGGAGTGTTGGCATCATCCCTGCGATCGTATTCAGTGCAGGTTTTGGCATTCGAAATATCGATTGGGTGACACCGAACCCTGAAAAAACAACCTCAGTGGTATTGATTCAAGGCAATGTAGATCAAGACAGTAAATGGCTACCAAGCCACCGCTGGCCTACGATGATGAAGTACACAGATCTAAGTAGAGAAAACTGGGATGCCGATATCATCATTTGGCCTGAAGCCGCTATTCCAGCATTCGAAGTTGAAATTCCATCTTTCTTACGTAACTTAGATAGCGCAGCGAAGATGAACAACAGCTCAATCATCACTGGCGTACTCAATCAGTCTGAAGATAAGAAGTACTACAACAGCGTTCTTTCTCTAGGTGTCAATCCATACGGTGAATACAGCTACGATCCAGACGAACGCTACCATAAACATCACCTATTGCCATTTGGTGAGTTTGTGCCGTTTGAAAATATCTTGCGCCCATTGGCACCGTTCTTCAACTTGCCGATGTCATCATTTAGCCGTGGCGATTTTGTTCAACCAAACATCGTGGCAAATGGCCGTCACTTAGCACCTGCGTTGTGTTATGAGATCGTCTTTAATGATCAAGTTAGACAAAGCGTGACTGATGAGACGGACTTTATTTTAACGCTCTCTAACGATGCGTGGTTTGGTCGTTCGATTGGTCCACTGCAACATATGGAAATCGCACAGATGCGTGCTCTGGAGCTTGGTAAGCCAGTTATTCGCTCGACCAACAATGGTGTGACGGCAGTAACCGATTACAAAGGCAACATCATCAAGCAAATACCTCAGTTTGAAACGGCCGTATTAAAAGCTGAACTCATTTCAACGGATGGTCAAACGCCTTATCACACAGTTGGTACTTGGCCACTGTACATCTGGGCGATGCTCAGCTTGGCGATGGGTTGGCTAATAAGAAAGCCAAAGAGCTAGATTCGAAGAAAAGTGATTAGAGGGTTGACTGGTTGGGTCAACCCTTTTTGATTGCTGCGGTTTAACATTGATATCGCTATAGTTCAGAAGTTTACGGTTTAAGGGCTTTACGACTAAACCCTTTAGAACCACATTTAATGCATGGAATGATATTGGTTGGGTGGTTATATTCGGTTTGATGGCCACACTCGTCACATACCAAGGTGCCTAACCCAATGACTTCACCCGCTTGATATAAGCCCTGATGTTCAAGATCTTGGAACAACTCAACCCATTCCACCTTAGTACGATCAGTAATATCCAACAGCCCTTGCCAAATAGAGTCTGCAATCATTAAATAAAACGGACCACTTTTGCTCTCTTCATAGCTTTCGGAAAACTCTTTTAAATCCGATTTTACGTAAGCGGAAATCAACGACAGCTCGTCTTTGGTCATGTCGTTGGCTGCTTTCGCATACTTACCTGACGTTTCTATTTTGTTGTTAAGCTCTTCAGGACTATGCTTCAGCGTTTCTATCACCTCTTCGACGACTTCTTCATAGAGTGCTTTTTTCTTCGGCATAACAACCTCCTTAAGATAACCAACCTTGAAACGAGCAAACGGATGCGCCGCAATGCACTCCCGCTCACAAACAAATGCAATTCATACTCTTAAGTATAGTTGCCCTGCGAAATTCAGTGAAAATTACACAATCTACTAGGCAGCAACTGCAAGTATGAAGGGTATAACTATTGTTGTACTCAGCTCCTTTAGGTATTCTATGACGATCTGTAAGATTCTGTTCTAACCGAACTCACAAATTCCAAGATAACCGGATACCATCGATGCAAGAACAATATAACCCGCAAGAGATTGAACAAAAGGTTCAACAACACTGGGATAACAGCGAAACTTTCGTTGTAAGTGAAGACCCAAACAAAGAAAAATTCTACTGTCTTTCTATGTTCCCTTACCCAAGTGGCCGACTGCACATGGGTCACGTGCGTAACTACACCATCGGTGATGTGGTATCTCGTTTCCAACGTCTACAAGGCAAAAACGTAATGCAACCAATTGGTTGGGATGCATTCGGCCTACCTGCAGAAAACGCAGCTGTAAAAAACAACACAGCGCCTGCTCCGTGGACTTACGAAAACATCGAATACATGAAAAACCAGCTTAAACTTTTAGGCTTTGGTTACGACTGGAAACGTGAATTCGCAACGTGTACGCCTGAGTACTACCGTTGGGAGCAAGAGTTCTTCACTAAACTTTACGAACAAGGCCTAGTTTACAAGAAGACTTCTTCTGTTAACTGGTGTCCAAACGACCAAACTGTACTGGCAAACGAGCAAGTAGAAGACGGTTGCTGCTGGCGTTGTGATACTCCGGTAGAACAAAAGAAAATCCCACAGTGGTTCATTAAAATCACTGAGTACGCTCAAGAGCTACTAGACGATCTAGACAACCTTGAAGGTTGGCCTGAAATGGTTAAGACCATGCAGCGCAACTGGATCGGCCGCTCTGAAGGTGTTGAGCTATCTTTCGCTGTTAACGGTGAAGAAGCGCCATTAGAAGTGTACACAACACGTCCTGATACACTAATGGGTGTTTCTTATGTTGGTATCGCTGCAGGTCACCCACTTGCAGAGAAAGCATCAAAGAACAATCCTGAGCTTGCAGCATTCGTTGAAGAGTGTCGTAACACCAAAGTGGCTGAAGCAGAACTAGCAACGATGGAAAAGAAAGGTATGGATACTGGCCTAACGGCTATCCACCCTCTTAACGGTCGTGTTGTTCCTGTATACGTAGCAAACTTCGTTCTTATGGATTACGGCACAGGTGCGGTAATGGCGGTTCCTGCTCACGACCAACGTGACTACGAATTCGCAACTAAGTACGGCATCGATATCATCCCAGTGATCAAACCTGAAGATGGTTCTGATCTAGACGTGTC
>NZ_JBFRVX010000875.1:0-3161 GCF_041475345.1 Vibrio sp. 10N.222.48.A3
CTGGAATTTTGCCCGTCGATGCAGTCAAGAATACGACAGCAAAGATATCTTGCATGACCAGAATGCCAATCGCTAGTGTGCCATAGGTAGCATTCATTTCCCCTTTCTCTTGTAGAGACTTGACCGCAAATACAGTACTAGAAAATGAAAGAGCAAAACCGAGTAGAACGATCTGTTCTATTGACATGGCTGCTAGAGATGAAATACCTAGAAACTTAAAACCAAATAGAGCGGCTGCAAAAAACAGAGTGGATAAAAGATTGTGGATTGTTGCGCCAGCCCAGATCTCTTTAGAGAGTAGGGTTTTGATGTCCAGCTTTAAGCCAATAGTAAATAAGAGAAGGGTGACACCAAGGTCAGCCAAAGTAATGATGGTGTCATTGGTTTCAAAGCCAAGGGCATAAAGCCCGAAACCTGCAACCAAAAAACCAACTAATGGGGGGAGGTGGCATTTTAAAGCAATAAATCCTGCGATAAACGCAGTGGATATTAATATAAGTTCCATAACTTGTTGTTGTAGTTCCCTAGCTTAAAAAAACGGGCCGTGTTTATACAAACACGGCCCGCGGAAAATCAGAATTGTTTTCTTTAGTCTTCAAGAAGCTTTTGCAGTAACACACCGTTGAGCATGGCGCGCTTAATCATGGCAAAGGCTCCCATCGTAGGATGTTTATCGATCTGTGATGCTACAATAGGCAGGCCGCTATGGAAAGTCGTTAACGACTGATTCTCTACATTGCGCTTAATTGCAGGGAAAACAATCTCTTGTGCCTTAGTAATATCACCAGCAATGATTACTTTCTGAGGGTTAAACAGGTTAATCGTCATCGCGATAGCCTTACCTAACTGGTTTCCTACTCGGACTAAGCTTTGCTTCGCGAGTTCATCGCCATTGATTGCGTGGTCACAAACATCTTGAATCGTAATATGTTCAAGTTCCGTTAAAGAAGATTCATAGCCTTGCTTAATGAGCTTCTGCACTCGATCAACGATGGCAGGGTTTGCCGCTACGGTTTCAAGACAACCGAAGTTACCACACTGGCATTGTTCCCCTAGCGGATCAATTTGGATATGACCAATTTCACCCACGTTACGGTTATGGCCTAAGAAAACCTGTCCATTAACGATAATACCAGCACCCGTACCACGGTGCACACTGACCAAAATAGAATCTTGACTGTCTTTACTTGCACCGAAGTAGTGCTCAGCAAGCGCCATTCCTCTAACGTCATTACCAACAAAACAAGCCACATGGAAAGTGTCGCGAATAATGTCGCTCAATGCGAGGTTATCGATGTCCGTGTTTGGCATGTACTCAACAACACCGGTCGTTGGGTTGACCAAGCCTGGAAGGGTGACACCAATGGCAATCAGTTGGTCGATCTTTGGCTGATGCTCAGCAATGAAAGCCTTGAGGTTATTGACCAAGCCTTGTGTAAGGTCTGATTGGTCTGAATAATCTAGGTCTTGTTGTTGGAAAGCCAATTCACGACCACCAAGGTCATGAAGGCTTATTTGAATATAGTCTCTACCTAAGCGTACAGCGACAGAATGAAAAGGGTCGACTTCTGTGGTTAGGGAGATCGCGCGTCTACCGCCAGTAGACGCTTGTTGCGCAACCTCTTTAATGAGGCCGCGCTCCAAAAGTTGGCGGGTAATTTTTGTAACACTTGCCGGTGCGAGTTGGCTTACATCAGCCACTTGTATACGACTGATAGGCCCTTGCTGGTCTATTAGTCGGTATACCGCCGCACTGTTTAGTTGTTTAACTAAGTCTACGTTACCTATTTGTCCGCCATTCATACTTAATTGTGCTCGTATTGTCCATTAACAACAGTCGCTTTAACGTTAAAGTCTCGGTCAAATACAGCTAGGTTTGCAACCATGCCTTTTTTGATTCGACCTAGCTTGCTTTCTACACCGATAGCCGTAGCTGGGTATAGCGTAGCCATGCGAAGAGCTTCGTCTAAAGCGATACCAGCGTGCTCAACTGTATTCTGAACTGCTTCAATCATAGTCAGAGCTGAGCCGCCCAGTGTGCCGTTTTCATCAACACACTTACCATCTCGGTAATATACTTTCTTACCGACAAAAATAAAGTATTCCATGTCAGCACCTGCAGGAGCTGTGGCATCCGTCACTAATACTAACTTTTCTCCCTTGATTTTGTGCGCAATTCTGATGTTTGCGTAATCAACGTGGAAGCCGTCGGCGATGATACCTGCATAAACTTCTGGCGTGTCGTAAATCGCGCCAACAACGCCAGGTTCACGACCAACCATAGGGGTCATTGCATTGAATAGGTGGGTAGCGAAAGTGATACCAGATTCGAAACTTTGTCGAGCTTCTGCGTAAGTCGCGTTTGTGTGGCCGATAGAAACGACAACGCCTGCTTTGTGTAGGCGCTCGATATGTTCTGGATCATTAAGCTCTGGTGCCAATGTTACTTTTGAAACTAGGTCGCTGTTCTCGCAAATCAGTTCAATCATTTCGCTGTCTGATTTACGAATGTGATCGACGCTGTGGATGCCTTTTTTTGCAACGTTTAGGTATGGACCTTCAAGGTGCAGACCTAGTGATTGGTTTTGGTACTGGTTGTGATATTCACGAGCTGCAGTAATAACTGCACGCATATCTTCGTCTGAAGAAGTGATGAGCGTTGGCAGGAAGCTAGTACAGCCTGATTTAAGGTTTGCTTCGTGCATGATCTGCATTGTTTCTGCCGTGATCTCATCGTTAAGCATTACACCGCCACAACCATTCAGTTGTAAGTCAATGAAACCTGGGCTTAGGTTTGCTCCGTTTAGATCGCGAACCTCGATTCCTTCTGGCAATTCAGAGATAGGACAGACTTTTTTGATCAGTTCATTTTCTATTACGACGGCATGATCGGTTAGAACATCACTACCAGTGTAAATTTTACAGTTACTTAGCGCGTACATAGTCAGCTAATCCTTATTTCGTGAGATCTTTTAAATTTGTTCGTTACCTAAATGTGGACTTAGTTTGCGAGCATCATTTACGTAACGATTTATCTTTTATGGGCGAACGGCTTCAAAATGGGAAGCTATTTAAGTTGTTGAAAAACATATGAACAATTGATCTTTATTATACATTTAGGTTCATTGTTAATGATTATTCATAGGGTAATCTAAAGTTAG
>NZ_JBFRVX010000876.1:0-1319 GCF_041475345.1 Vibrio sp. 10N.222.48.A3
GTTCGATAGGTGATTTCAAAGTGGCGTTGATTAAACACATCCAGAAAGTCTTGAAGTGAATGATCGTCGTTGTGTATCGCGCTTAACAACTCTTCATAAATATAATTGGGAATTACCCCTTTTACACCAGAAAGCGCTTCTTTTGCCAATCTCAGCTTTGCCTTGTTTCCCTTTAGCGAAAAGTACTGAATTTCTTGAGGGTTCCCAGTTGGCATTGCCTCAGACTTCAATTGGATCTGTACCTGAGTAGAGCTGTGAGACTGGAGTCGTTCCAATAGTCTCATTGCTTGCGAGAAGTCGTACTTTTCGGGTTGAGTCGTTAGATCTTCGATGAAATGCTTCATATCGGCTTCCTATAGCGATCGATCCAATTGTGCTTATTTTGTGGAGTTACAGGCACAATTGACTACCGTGAATCTTAGGGTATGTTTTTATGAAACCATCTCGCCCATAGAGACGAATCTTAAGTTGAATGTATCTATCAAAACTGCAAAACTGCTGGAAGAAGCGATTCAACACATCGGCAAATGCTAGGTAAGGTGAGGTGGCATCAAGCGTAAGTTCAATCTCGGTTCCGGGCGAGAACACGTTCTTACCCAACACACGAATTGCAGAAACTTGCGAATTGAATGTAATTGAGTGAATCATCTGAATTTCTGTGCTTGATACCTGGTCGCGACTGCACAAACTCAACATATGTTTGAGTTCAGCTACCGGGTTGCTAGATTGCACCAATGATGTGAAGTTGGTGTTCAATAAGCTAATAAATTCCCAGTGGATGTTTTGGTCGATTTCTTTTTTAATCGGCGCAGAGGGCGGGTAAATAGGTGAGAAATCACCGGGTAAATCAATACTCTCTAAGCATTCCAAAGTGCCGATTACACCACAAGCTTGCTTCCCATTAGTACACAGTAACTTGGTACCAAGTAGCTTGCTAAATTCTGTATTTGTCGTGTCCGATAACGAAATCGCTATGCTTACTTCACCAAAGTGATCGTGTTTACTTTGCCAGTAGTCGTAACTTTGGTTATGTGAATACTTTTCTTTAAAAAGTGGAATTAAAGGGACCTCTCCGTTCGGAGTGATTTCATAGACGTTTTGAATTTCAATAATTTCTATATTGTTGTCACTATGAGCGTCGGCATTAACTGGAACGGATAGAGTCCGGTGGTCATATGGGATCGGTTCGCCAGTTTGCTCAAATAAATTAATCGCAGGCACGACATTGAGCTTGAATACGTCTTTATTAAATAGACGAATGAACTCCGATGGCAATGATGACATAAACAAATTAATCACGATTTCAGACTCGTCAAATT
>NZ_JBFRVX010000877.1:0-1573 GCF_041475345.1 Vibrio sp. 10N.222.48.A3
GTTATTACCAACGTGAGCGATATGAACGATGGCAACTTTTGCAAGTCGCCTGCGCTGCTTCTAATCCTGATTCCGCCAGTGATACATCACCTTGTTGGCTACCTTGATAGAGTTCTTGGAACCCTTGATTCATTTGACTTAGTAGTCGTTCGAATTTTTCAGGCTCACTCCACACACTCTCTTTAGCTTTACTTCCCTCTTGGCTGCCCACCGGAAATGACGTCAGTAACAATTCGCTATGAGCTGTTAACTCTAAACTCGTTTCTTCTAATACCTGCCAACTCGTATCGTTGCCATCTAATAAGTCTTTGGCTTGCTCAATCAAGGTTTCAACTTGTGTAAATGCGTATTGGCGCTGTTCAATTTGGTTCGAATGATCTTGTGATGCCCAAGCGTGGGTACTAAGTAAAACGGTTGTAGTGCACAGTAGGCTCACCAATCTCTTGTGAATCATTCTCTTGTTCATATTGATCTCTCCTCGCTTCATATAGCTTTTGTTGTCTGGTTTCGATACAGACATCGATGATTCGTTTCGGTGTTCCGTTTTGCTCTGATGTCTGTGTTTCTTTGATGCCTGTGTTTCCTTGATAAAGTCAATTTACACAGCAATAGTTGCAATTGCAACTATTGCTGTGTAAATTACTATAAAGCGAACAGAGATTAAATAAACAAAAGAGAGAGTGAAACTATGAAGATTTGGGATCTATCAACTCGCCTATACCATTGGACGCAAGCGGCGCTTTTCATGGGGTTAATGGCATCGGGCATTTCAGGTAATGGACCCCACGTTCAACTTGGGCTAGCACTTATGACATTAATCGTTTGGCGATTGGTCTGGGGTTGGGTGGGTAGCGAAACGAGCCGGTTCAGACAGTTTTTACGATCACCTAAGTCAGTAGTTCGTTATTTATTAGGAAAAGAAAAAGAAAAGCCAGGCCATAATCCTGCTGGCGGTTGGATGGTTGTTACACTGTTATCAGCTTTAACTATTCAGTGTGTTTCTGGTTTAGCCTTAGCAGGGCTTCTTGATCACTTACCCTATGCAAATATCTGGTTGAATGACTCCGTATTTTCACTATTAGAAAACATTCACCTCACTATGATAAAAGTACTTCCAACTCTGATTGCGGTACACGTCCTTGCCGTTTTGTTCTATAAATTACGCTCAAAACCATTAACTTGGGCAATGGTCACTGGCTTCCAAACAAAAATCGAACTTAATGGCAGTGTTGCGTTTGTTTCTCAATGGCGTGCGTTAGGCGTACTAGCTTTAGCGGCGCTGCTCATCATTATGCTGACAGTGTTGGCGTAAATTAATAGGTTTGACGAGTATAAAACCGGATGTACAAAAGGGGTAAGCCGACGACTTCTAAAAATCGTCTCGCGAATAGAGCGCGACTAACCAAAATCTAACGTCAGCAACAATCGCGTCTCGTTAAATGAAGTTACGGGTGAGCAATGCACCAGACCCGCGTTTTCGTTGCCACTCCATCGCTCCCCTTTAAGCAATGCCACATCACCACTCGAAAGTTGCTCGATATCCGACTCATGACTGTACAAGCCTGACTCTGAA
>NZ_JBFRVX010000878.1:0-838 GCF_041475345.1 Vibrio sp. 10N.222.48.A3
TCTGTGTATTTTACTTAAGATAGTGCAACCACGATTCACGGATGATAAAAATGGCTAACAAAAAAAACGTCGAAGCAAACAAGAAAAATACAGAAATCAAAAATAAGAAAAGTAACAAGCTAGAACAAAAGAAACCAACACAAAAAAAGAAGCGCAGACTGCATTCACATCTAAAAGTGAATATCCCACTTTTTCAGTCACTCATGATGATTTTGCCATCATTGGCTAAACACGCTGCTGCAGAGAGCATAGACAATTCCAGTGACGCTGCAGATCAAGTAACCGCAAATAACGTGACAGCAAAAGATTCCAGCGACCACCATGGAAAAACCGACTCATCAGCGGTTACTCATCAAGAGGCTCAAACGAGCGACAGCGACGTAAACTCGACCTTAAGTGCAAGTCATGCCGCCCATGGTTCGAGCTCTCACCTGGTTCCTTCTCATCATTTATCGACGCTTTCTCACCCGCAAGTCCATTACATTCCTTCGGTATCGATGCCTACTATCTCCTCAGGGAGTAACGGTCAGCCGACTCATTCGAATGCGCCTACGACGCCCGCTTTACCCGTCACCTTTATGCCAGAAGTTATAAAAGGTACCTACGGAGAGCTTCATGTTGATGCCAATGGTCAATACACATTCGTATTGAATCCAAATTCTCCTCAATACATCCTGTTAAATCAGCACCAATCAGGTACTGACCATTTTGCGTTACATCTATCTAATGGCTCGAGCATCATTGTTCAGGTACCGGTAACAGGTAAGCAAGACACGCCAAATATTTCTGGAGACCTAACAGGTGTCGTAACAGAAGATCACAATATTGATTCACAAGG
>NZ_JBFRVX010000879.1:0-655 GCF_041475345.1 Vibrio sp. 10N.222.48.A3
AAGAAGAAGTTCGTGAAAAGAACAACCTTTCACCGGTAATTGTTCTTAAGCAAGACAACGACGTTCTTGATACATGGTTCTCTTCTGCACTTTGGACTTTCGGCACACAAGGCTGGCCTGAAGATACTGAAGCAATGAAAACATTCCACCCATCAGAAGTACTAGTATCTGGTTTTGATATTATCTTCTTCTGGGTTGCTCGTATGATCATGATGACTATGCACTTCGTGAAAGACGAAGACGGCAAGGCTCAAGTACCTTTCAAAACAGTTTACATGACGGGCCTTATCCGTGATGAAAACGGCGACAAGATGTCTAAGTCGAAAGGTAACGTACTTGACCCAATCGATATGATTGACGGCATCGGCCTTGAAGAGCTAGTAGAAAAGCGTTGTGGCAACATGATGCAACCTAAACTGGCTGCTAAGATCGAAAAAGCAACACGTAAAACTTTCGAAGATGGTATCGAACCATACGGTACCGATGCACTGCGTTTCACTCTTGCTGCTATGGCTTCAACTGGCCGTGACATCAACTGGGACATGAAGCGTCTTGAAGGTTACCGTAACTTCTGTAACAAGCTATGGAACGCAAGCCGTTACGTACTGATGAACACAGAAGAGCACGATTGTGGCATGTCACTGTCTGTTGAAGA
>NZ_JBFRVX010000880.1:0-1855 GCF_041475345.1 Vibrio sp. 10N.222.48.A3
TACCATTACTATGCTTGCATATAACGATAGGCATATATTCTACAACACTACTTCCTAAGTCACATTTTATGATCGGTCCAGATGCAGTGCTTCCTACATTTTGGGCGGATACAGAGAAGCTTAAAACTAAGCTAAAAATTAACGCTAGATAACATTTCATAATGACACCTCACTAAAAATCTCTTCAAACAAGAGATATTCATTAGTATGTGAGGTATTTCTCAAAAATCAAAAAAATCAAAAAATTTCCTATGAAAAATAATGAATGCCTATTTTGCTATTTCAAACAGTAACTTGTTGATAGTTGGTGTTTGGGTTTGTTGGAAAATCTAAGCTACTCTCATCATTTGATGTAAAATAGCCATAAACAGCAGACTTTATTTTCGAACATTATATTGCTTCAATGTTTTTGTTTCGGTAGTTAGCATTCCTAGATGTTTGAATAATAGTCTTAGGTTTCTAAATAGTTTTTATGCGATATTTACTTGAGTAATATTATGAACATAAGCGAAGTTGCAAGCCTCACGCAGTTATCACCTAAGTCTATTCGTTTGTATGAAGACAAAGGGGTGATATCTGCACCGTTGCGTTCTGAAAATGGTTATCGGTCTTATGGTGAGAAGCAGATTAAAGAGCTCGGAATCGTAGCGAAAGCGAGAAGCGCTGGTTTTTCGCTTGATGAGTGTCGTGCGCTTGTTGAATTAGCCGACAACCCATGTCGCGAAAGTGCCGATGTTAAAGCAAAAGCGTTAAGTAAATTGGAAGAAGTGAATAAAAAAATTGAAGACTTACTGATCATTCAGAAGACATTGAAAGAGTGGGTTGAACAATGCCCTGGTGACTCAAATAGCCATTGCCCAATTATTGATTCACTTGTAGAGAAAAAGCCATAAGTTGGTTACTTATGGCTTTGACGGAGGGTTTTCTTGATTATTGTTTAGTAGGGCTTATAGTGAGAACAATGCCATCGACAGCAGTAATCACGACTTCCTCTCCCGCATCAATATCATGTGTACTCATCGCAGACCATGAGCTATCCCCTAGCTTTATCCTGCAGTTACCTTTTTGTACCGGCTCTAAGAGGCGAGTCTTTCTTCCAATCAGTTGCTTCTCTCGCTGATTAAGGTCTCGAGTAGAGTCAGATTGCTTGTCACTAGACAGCTGTCTTCTCCACCACAGCCAAGTGGTGATAAGCGAGAAGCTCGCAAAGGATAGCCATTGCATCTGCCAACCGATTGGTAGTGCGCCTAATAGGGCCCCGACTAGCATGGCAGATATGCCTATCCATAAAAAGTAACCAGCGGTTCCAATTAGCTCAAGCGCTAACAATGCTAGGCCAAACGCTAACCAATGCCAGTAGTTTACTTGTTCGAGCAATTCGACCATAAGTTAGTCCTTACTACCCTTGTCATTCTTATGTGCAAACATCTCTGCAATACCCGCAACAGAACCCATTAGTCCAGTCGCTTCGAGCGGTAGCATGATGATCTTACCGTTTTCTGCTTGGCCAATAGACTTCAGTGCGTCGGTGTAACCTTGTGCAATAAAGTAATTGACTGCTTGCATGTCACCTTGAGCAATCGCTGTTGATACCATTTCTGTCGCTTTAGCCTCAGCTTCGGCAGCCCGTTCACGAGCTTCAGCTTGAAGTATCGCGGCTTGCTTTTGGCCTTCTGCTTTTAAGATTTCTGATTGCTTGTGACCTTCTGCTTTCAATATCTCAGCTTGTCGTACACCCTCTGCCTCTAGGATATCTGCACGTTTGTTACGCTCGGCTTTCATCTGAGCATTCATCGCAGCGGTAAGGTCTGCTGGTGGCTGTACGTCTTTGATTTCGATACGTGTAACTTTGACA
>NZ_JBFRVX010000881.1:0-2262 GCF_041475345.1 Vibrio sp. 10N.222.48.A3
CTTCACCGTGAAGTACACCAACAACTTGTTCTAGGCCTTCTTTTTTACGAACTGCTACGTCTGAACGCTCGTAAATATTACAGTCTGGGAAGCATTCAATTAAAGCTTCAACCAATACGCTCTTATTGAATTCAGCGCCCGCACTTAGTAGTTGGCAAACTAGGTAGTCTTGATATTTGTCGATAGTGATACCTGGCAGTCCATCAGACTCTGCAGCGGTAAGGCGGTAGCCAGTTAAACCATCACGCTCAATGATGTCTTCACGCAGTGATTGCGCGTCTTGAATTCGTTTTACGAAGAACGCTTTGTTAATTTCTTCTTTTTCAAATGTCCAAACACGAGCTCGAATTTGAGATTCTGGTGAGTAAGCCGCTTTTGCTAGCCATTGACCATTCTGAGCATATACGTCTACAGTTTCACCTTGTTGTGGTTCGCCTTCGACCTTATCGATACCGCGTGAAAATACCCAAGGGTGTTTACGGCGTAGTGATTTATCTCGGCCTTTAGCTAGATGAATTGAAGGAGTCATAATTTACTCTGTTTGTTGAATTTGAAGGAGGGGTATTGTCGGGGAAGTACAAGGGAAAAGCAAATAAGAAAGGGCTGCAAAAGCAGCCCTTGTATTGAACCATCATAGATGTCAGTATTAAGCTTTAAGACCTGTCAGCAAACCTTCCATCGTATCGCTCTGCTTACGAAGTTGGTCAACGTTAGAGTTACTTTTACTGATCATCTCGCAGATGCCGTCTGATTGATGACGAATCTCTTCAACGCTTTGTGCAATGTTATCCGCAACGACACCTTGCTCTTCTGCAGCAGTAGCAATTTGCGTACTACTATCAGAAATAGACTGGTTTTTCTCAGCTAAAGAACCGATCTCAACGTTCACTTCCGACATCAGTGTTTGGCCTTCATTGGCATTGTTTACTGTCACTTCCATCAGTTTTGTTAATGATTGGCTGTTACGCTGTAACGACTCGATCATGCTCTGGATTTCAACTGTCGCTTGTTGAGTTCGTCCGGCAAGAGCGCGAACTTCATCAGCAACAACTGCAAAACCACGGCCTTGCTCTCCAGCTCGAGCAGCTTCAATCGCAGCGTTTAGCGCTAACAGGTTAGTTTGTTCAGAGATACCATTGATGGTTGCGACTACTTCATCGATCTGCGCTGCATTAGCATCGAGTTCTTCTACTGCTTGCGAAGCCGATTGAATCTCTTGGGATAAGCTAGAGATCGATTCCAAAGTATTAGAAACCTTAACTTGACCACTTTGTGCGACACCACGAGCGTCCATTGTTTGAGTGCTTGAATCATGGGCAAGGGTAGCGACTTCGCGAATCGTTGCTGCCATTTGTTCAGTTGCGCTGGCGAGGCTATTCAAGTGCTCTTGTTGATTACTTGAGATATCTGAGCTTTGTTGTGTTGACTGGTTCAAATCTGAGCTGATTTGCTGCATGAGAGCAACGGACTCTTGGATTGAGAGAACCATGTTTTGTTCACGCTCGGCTACCTTATCGATAGTAATAGCAATTTCACTGAACTCATCGCGAACTAAAAAGTAGTTCATGCGACAAGTTAAATCGCCACTCGCAAGTGTGCTGAGTGCTTTGTTCATCGAGAACATAGCACCACCAATGAAAGTCATGATGTAGTAAACCCCCAGAGCTATCAGCGTGAGAGTTACTGCAATAATCGATACCTGAGTAGTAGATAGAGCTGACCATAAGTTTTGGTCATGGCTTGCGACTAAACTGAAGGCGCCATTCATGACAGAAACAGATCCTGCACCATATCCTAAAGAGATGGTTTCAGAATTACTAATGAGTTGAGACACCTGATCTTTAGTGAGTTGTCCAGCTTCAATCAGCCCTTTCGTCAGGAGCAATTCATCCTGATAAAGGTGAGCAAGTAAAGAGTCCGCGGCGCTATCTAAAACTAAAGTCAGTATAACCAGGGCGATAAGAGGTAATAAGAATAGTAGATAGAACTTTTCTTGGATTTTTAGGTGAATGAGATATTTGTCAATCCAACGAAACGGGATTTCTTTCATAATTGTAATACTCGAAGTAAGCCCACCAATAAATGGTGAATGAATAGAATCGCAACTATATCATCCATATAATTTATGAGGCAACGTTATGGATACTCTGCAGTATATTTTTGTCGTGTCAGGCGTAGTTCAATGTGTTGGCTTTCGTTATCACACCAGTAGGCAGGCGCAAGCTTTGGGTATTTCCGGCTATGCTAAGAACTTAAATGATG
>NZ_JBFRVX010000882.1:0-5556 GCF_041475345.1 Vibrio sp. 10N.222.48.A3
ACAGAATAGACAAGCTTATTGCGACTTCAATTAGATAATCACCCCAATCACCAATCAACAAAGTGCCGTGAATGTCATTCGCTAGCTGATACAGGCTATCGCTGCGGGGGATTTCTCCTACCACTTCGCCAGTGTATTGATTCACCGTGGCGAAAACGGAAGTGCCATCTTCAAGTGATACAGAAAATCGGTTCGCAAGATCAGGGACTTTGCTCGGTACAAACTGTGTCACCGTACCTTGTGGGTAGTGATTTTGTACGGCAGCTAATTGTTGTGACACCTTGATCGGTTCGCCCGATGCAACAATTTCAATCGCGTCTTGATGGAAAGCAAGTTCGATTTCATCGTCAAACAGCATCACCAAACCAGTAATACTCAACATCAACATAAATGGGATAACGAATAGCCCAGCATAGAAGTGCCAGCGCCAAGTGAGGAAGTAGAGAGTTTTATTGCGGTCTTTGCTTTTTATATTGGTTTTCGAACCAGTTGTTGCACTGCTTTTAGACTGCGAAGTTGCTTGTGCTTTCGCAGGGGTTTGAGATTCATTTCTCAACATTATTATTTCCTTTGACACACGCAAACATACCTTCTGAAAGATCAGAAAGTAATTTGAGCATGTTTAACTTTACTTAATACTTTATTTTTTAATTATTTTAGTGGGTTAGGTTTAAGCAGTAACAAAGGGAGGGCCGCGCGGGGCTTGCCTCATATAGCGTTCGCTTAGAGCCAAAAAAGCGTAGCTGTCTGAGACAATAGAACTCAGTCGAGTTGTCAGTAGTGTAGTTGGAAGTTCATCTTGGTGAAACGTGGAAAAATGGCTAAAGGGACACGGCTTTCCTTTATGAGTATTAGGTTCACCTTCTTCAATTTGAACCAGTTCAAAGCCATTGACCGTACATAACGACGCCCATACTCCCGCACTATTACCATGAGCATTGATAACAGGCATTAATGTCACCAGCACCCAGCTTAATGCTGTAGCAAGTAACATGGAGAAGTTGAACGAGGTTCGGCGCATTATTCCAAATCTTTATAAATTTCCCTTATTATGAGGGACTTGGAATATAGGTAAACGTAAAGATTAACAGCAAGTTAAAAAATTGAAGCTAACGCACACTCTTTTTAGTTAAAAACTGGTTACAACCAAAGAGCCAAAAGAATGTTACGCGTCTATTAGCAGTAAAATGTCTAGAAAAATAGCAGTAAACTGTTTAGAGAAACGACAATAAAAAACGCCGCCTTACACCTTCCCCTAAAGAGGGTAATGTAAGACAGCGTTTTAGAAATCGAATCTTGAGGTTTTGCTCTTTGTTACGTATCTAGCAAACTCAATTGATTAGAAAATTAACCGAAGATCTTGCTCCAAATGCTTGGATTACGCTTCTCATGGTACTCTTCACGAAGGCCGTCAATAGTACGAAGTTCCTGCTGTGCCGACTCTAAGTCACCTTGGTCTAGCTTCTGCTCAATGCTATCCAATGATGCACTGATCTTTTTGAAACCTTCCATGAAGTTATCTTCTTTCTCTATTGGGTAAACACCCGTTTTGAGCTCTGCCACTAGCGTATCTAAACGAACGATAGGCTTTTGCATCTCTTCAATGCTTTGAGCTTCTGCCGCTTGTTTGAACGCAAGCTTCATTTCTTGCATGTTTTTCTTAAGGTCAACATTAGCAAATGCGTTGCCAGACAATACTGAAGCAGCGATTAAGCCAGATAAAAGGATTGAGCGAGTTTTCATTATTTCTCCAAGTGAAGCGGTGTCTTTGAAGTTAGAGCCATCATTATTGTACTGTGGCACTTCGACTTTATTATTTTCGGTTAGTGTATACAAAAATCCGTCGGGCACAAAAATTGATTGTGTCGAAATGCAAACTAGCTAGCTAACCAATGACTAAAAAGTATAAAGTACCGGACAAACCATCACTCAAATACCGAAAACTCGGCAATCGATTGACGACCACGTAATACCAAAAAGGCTAGGAATTGCTGTGGTGAATGGGTAATCACTTTACTCGAATCCACGCCCACCTCACCAAGTAGTGAAGACACGAGATCCAATCCACCCACATCTATGCAGAAATGCGCATCGCTACCTGTCGTAATAAACGCACCTTTCGCTTTAGCAATTCTTGCGATCTCGTAACAACGATCAACACTGCCAACGCGGCTATTGCCTTTAAGCGTGGTGTTATTAATTTCGATTGCTACGTTATGTTCCGCCGCACATTGAATCACAACTTCAAAATCGAAATCAAAATTTGGGTTGCCTAAATGACCAAGTGCATCAACACGACCGCCTTTAATCACATTCAACAATGCTTCTGTATGAGTAGCAACATCCGACGGGCGAAAAACGGGCTCGTGGAAGCTGGCAATCACCCAATCTAGATTCTTATCCACACTCGGATGAATGTCGATTTCACCCTGTGTGTTCATGATGTTTGACTCGACACCTCGAATAATAGCGACATCTTCAATAAAACGAGGGAGCACACGTTGGTTACTGAAGAACCAATAGTGTGGCGCGCCCGGCATAGACTCGGAATGGTCGGTCGTACAAAACATAGCTAAACCGTTTTGTTTTGCCGATTTTGCATTCTCGATCAACGTGCTGTAAGCATGACCACTTGCGTATGTGTGGGTGTGGGTGTCTACTTTTAGTTCCATGAATCAATGCCCTCTTCGCTCGGTCAAAAAACGTGCTTAAGAAATGAGTGCTTAATAGCAACAATTCGACCAGTTTATCAGTTGAAAGTGACAATTAGCACCCAAACATAAAGGTTTATTAGGTGTTCATTTACACGACACGGGAATACGTGGCTACCAGAAGACGCTAACGCTTTTCTTATCTAAGTAAAATCGATCATACTCGGTAATTACGCCAATTTTTTGCAACCTACCCAAGTTCGTCAATACTTAAACCAGTCTACAAACTGGAGTGTTAGATGAGAAGAAGACGATATCCGCTGAGTATCCACATCACTAGCCTTTTCCTAATTTTGACAACACTTGTCGGTGCGGTATTGATTTCGATAAGTTATCGGCACTCCCAAGAGCTGCTGTTAGGCACAGTGCGCGAGATCAGTAATGAGCATCGCGACAAGCTGGAATCAGTATTTAAACAAGCCATTGCCCCTGTCATCACAACCTTAAATGTGATGGCGGTGAGCCCGTTTGTTGCTCATCAAACTTCCGCTGTCGAAAAAGACTCTTGGCTTGCTTCGGTCGATATCATCTTCAAACAAAACACCAATTTGGTCGCTCTATTTTATGGTTCTGAAGATGGTGACTTTAGAATCTTTCGTCCACTAAGCACCAATAAACAGAGAGCCGACAACAACGCTCCCGCCAAAGCTACCATGATGGTCAGCAGCACCAATCTAGATGGTGAAAACTTTATTACCTTTCTCGATGGCGCACACCAAGTGATCAGTACCCGACAAGCCGAGAGTAAGTTCAACCCCACGACTCGACCTTGGTTTCGTAACGCAAAGCCTGACGGCTCAATACAACTCTCTGAGCCCTACCTGTTCTATTTCCTGCAAACCAATGGCATCACGCTTTCTAGACGTTCTTTGGATGGCAAGCATGTCGTTGGTGCCGACTTCACGTTGAAATCTCTCTCTTCCCAGATCAGTGAATTGGCCTACTCTCCACAAACCCGACTCGCTCTGTTCGATCAACATTTCAATCTTCTCGGCCAACATCAACTTGATCTATCGATTCCCAAGCTTACCTCCCAGCCTAACGACACAAGTAAAACTGAGAAAACGAATAACCAAACGACAGGGAAACTCTCTGGTAGTGAGCAAGACCAAAGCTTCTTTAATGTGCCTAAGCGTGAACAGATGGAAGCATTGAAAGCATCCGTCATAGCACCACTTATCTCCGACGAGGAGAAATTAAGCCTCAACCTAAAAAACGTTGAGTACAACTTAAACACTTGGGCATTAACGCTAACTCCTGTTGAGCTCACTCAGGATGTCACTTTATATTTGGCAGAGGCTACGCCACACAATGAGTTGCTCTCTGATCTTATCTCGATGCGTGACAAGCAAGTCGCCGTCGCGATTGGGATGTTGTTCATCTGCTTCGCTATCGTATGGTTTGTCGCCAATCGTTTGTCTCAGCCGCTTAATACGCTGATGCAACTCACCGACAACATCGCACGATTTGACTTCAGGCGAACTCATTATCCCAAAAGCATGATTCAAGAAGTGGCTAACCTCGCCCACTCAATTGAGCTGATGGAACACACACTTCATGATCTTATTACGCTACTTCGAGACACGGCAGGTAATCAGGAGTTTTCGATATTAGCCAAAAATATTGCTCATCAAAGCTATTTAATTACCAAAGCAGAAACCATCGTCCTCTTCACTCAATCAAAAGAGAAAGATGTGTTTGATACGGCCGCGAACCTCGCCATTCTTCCCTTTAAGGCCGACATTAATGACTTCATCAAGCACACCCCTTGGTTGCTGTGCCAGCTTAAATCCGGAGAAACCATCCACTTAAACCGAGAAGACAATGTTCTCAACTATTACCAAGATTCGATCTTCAATTCAGATCTGTACCTGTTCCCACTATTAAACCGTGAGAAGTTGTTGGTGGGTATCGTCGCAATTGGCTATGAAAGACCGATTACCAAGATGCAGGCAGACAAGCACGCCTTCTTACGAGAACTGCTCAGCTTTGCGGAAATAGCCAAAGATAACATTGACCAAATGCAGCAACAGAAAGACATGCTGAATGCCTTTATCGAGTTGATTGCATCAGCGATTGATACCAAATCACCTTACACGGGCGGGCACTGCCAACGCGTGCCTGAACTGACCAAATGGCTGACTCAAGCAACCATTGATGATGACCGTTATTACCCGCAATTCTCATTGGATAGTAAACAGTGGGAAGAGTTAATGCTCGCCGCTTGGCTTCATGACTGCGGCAAGGTAACCACACCTGAGTATGTCGTAGACAAAGCGACAAAACTTGAAACCATTTACGACCGAATCCACGAAGTGCGGATGCGTTTTGAGCTGTTGAAACAGCAAGCGGAAACCGATTACTGGAAAGCTATAGCGAACGGAGCGCTTCAAGAGGAGCAGCTTAAGATCCTCGAACAAAGCTTGTCAGAATTGGATGAAGAATTTGCCTTCGTTGCTGAGTGCAACCTTGGCGGCGAATCTATGACGGAAGAGCAGCTAGAACGCTTAGATCAAATAGCCAAACGCCAATGGAAACGTACACTGGATGATCAATTGGGTTTGTCTTGGTCTGAAAAAGAGAGATTTAACACCCAAAAAGAGTCGGTTGAGAAAGACAGAACTGAGCCAACGAGGCAGGAAGAGGGTTTGCCCGTCATGGAGCCTCTGCTTGCAGACAAACCGGAGCATAAAATACCTTGGGACAATGGCTTTAACCCTGCCGATGTATGGCAAGAAGCGTTTGTGCTTAAGCCAGGAGAGGTCAAATACAACCAAGGTGAACTGCACAACTTGAAAGTTCGTCGTGGCACGTTAAACGATGAAGAACGTTTCATGATCAACGA
>NZ_JBFRVX010000883.1:0-1189 GCF_041475345.1 Vibrio sp. 10N.222.48.A3
GCATGTATCCGATAGTCTAACAGTGACCGCTGAAGTCGATGATTTGGTAATGTCTGTAGTTCAAGAACAAGACAAGGTTTGTGGATTCCAATTCCACCCTGAATCGATTATGACGACCTACGGTGCAACGCTTCTAGCGAACGCTATCGAATGGGCTCTTGATAAACCTCTTCATCTAGAGAAAAGCTCTACTCTTGATAAAAAGACTAACTAGGAAACGATCATGGAACAGATTAATAAACTTTACGAACAACAGTCTCTTACTCAAGAAGAAAGCCAACAACTGTTTGATGTGATCATCAAGGGCGAACTAGACCCAATTTTGATGGCTTCTGCGCTAACTGCACTAAAAATCAAAGGCGAAACGCCCGATGAGATCGCTGGCGCCGCAAAAGCACTGCTTGCCAATGCAAACCCGTTCCCACGTCCTGATTACGATTTCGCTGACATCGTGGGTACAGGTGGCGATGGTCATAACACCATTAATATTTCGACGACTTCAGCATTCGTTGCAGCAGCGTGTGGCTTAAAAATCGCGAAGCACGGCAACCGCAGTGTATCGAGCAAATCAGGTTCTTCTGACTTACTGGATTCGTTCGGCATTAACCTAGCGATGACAGCAGAAGACACTCGTACTGCAGTCGACGAACTTGGCGTAGCATTCCTATTTGCTCCGCAATATCACGTCGGTGTACGTCACGCGATGCCTGTTCGCCAAACAATGAAAACACGCACTATCTTCAACATCCTTGGCCCACTGATTAACCCTGCTCGCCCTAACATCGAGTTAATGGGTGTTTACAGCAAAGAGCTAGTACGCCCTATCGCGGAAACCATGCTGCAAATGGGTATGAAGCGTGCTGCGGTTGTTCACGGTAGCGGCCTCGATGAAGTGGCTATTCACGGCGAGACGATCGTTGCTGAAATCAAAGATGGCAAAATTCACGAGTACACAGTGACACCGGCTGACTTTGGTTTGAACACTCACCCTCTTGAAGCAATCAAGGGCGGCGAGCCAGAAGAGAACAAAGCCATCACAACCGATATCCTTACGGGTAAAGGCACTGATGCTCAAGTTGGCGCAGTAGCCGTGAACGTTGCTCTGCTGATGCGTCTATTTGGTCACGAAGATCTAAAAGCCAACGCACAGCAAGCGATTGACGCGATGAACTCTGGCAAAGCGTACGAG
>NZ_JBFRVX010000884.1:0-7791 GCF_041475345.1 Vibrio sp. 10N.222.48.A3
TCTAAAGGCTGTCGAGGGTGCGTTTGAATATGTTTAAGCACGACCCCATCAATGTTGTCGGCCAGCGTTTGCAAATGGGCTTCTGCTGCTTTTGCTCTCTGCTCGGCGATCTTTCGCTGCTCGATTTCAGCCGCCATTTTTCGGTTCCAAAATACGATCACGAAAATGACCACAAAGATTCCAAGCCCGATGATCACCGACCATTTAGCGACTTCGCGTGGTGATAAGCCTTCTTGGTATTCATAGGTTAACCATTTGCTTTCCAAGCGCTCTAATTCATTGGCAGGCAGTGCTCCAATGGTTTTGTTGAGAATACTCAACAGCATGGGATGGCGGAAGTTCACTGCGAGAGCTAGTGGTGCGCTGTTTTGCTCATTAATGGTGCCAGTGATTTTGAATTGCCCTACATAGTCTTGATGCAATAAAGGTGCAGCATGATGAAGTGAAGCAAGCGCGAAACTGATGTCGTCTTTCTGTAATGCTTGGAAAGCGCTGACGTGATTGATGTAAGGGACGGCTAGGCAAGTAAGGCAGAGAGAAGGCAGAACTGTTGAGCCTCCAGAATTTTCAATCACACCAACAGCTTCGGTGCCACTTGGCGCAAAGTTGCCTAAGCGATCAGAGCGACTCAATAACACCCAAGGTTCAAAACTGTAAGCTTGAGTGAAGTCCATGTATCGGGCTTTATCTGTGGTTGGTGTGATGTTGGTTAGCACCATTGTCTCACCATTATTGAACGCGACCTCGGCCGCTTCTGGTGTTAGGTAAGTGGTACTTTCGAATGACACGCCAAGCACATTACTTATTAGGTTTAAGATGTCAGCAGATAAGCCTGAGTGTTGCTGTTGCTCATTGGTAAAGTCGTAAGGGTACCAATTGGAGTGTGTGCCTACGGGGATGGAAGGGTTGCTGTCGAGCCAGTTCTTTTCATCTTGGGTTAAATTCAATGTTCCATAGTTCAGCAGCATCGAATGTTGCGATGGAGCAAGCCATTGATTGTAGATAGATTGCAGTGAACCTACCTTAATGTCCTGTAAAGCGAAATTGATTCGGCTAAGCAATCTGTGCTTTCCTTTTTTGACCGCGAAATGCAAGTGATCTGCGGGAAGGTCAGGAAGTACAGATAATGTTAGTGAGTCTCGAGGCTGTTCTTGCAATAACGCAGAAAGTGCAAGCGCATCGCCAATGTACGCATCCACGCTATTCTCCTGAATCGCCGTGAATGCCGCTTGCGTGCTGTCTAATGTGGTAATTCGACTATCAGGAAGCAGGCTAGGAAGAAGATCATTGAGCGCAAACCCTTTCTCCAATGCTAGGTTGGCGGTTGCCAACGCACCTAAATCGTTTATTTTTCTATTTTGGGTAATCACCGCTCGTCTTATGGAAAACATCGGCTCACTAAAAGTCATGTAATTATGGCGCTCCTTGGTCGAAGAGACGCCGACTAGCAGATCTAATTCACCTCTTTCGAATGCACTCAGTACATCACTAAATGTTGAATACAACTTAATCTGATATTGGAAACCTGCATTTACCGCTACCTGATCCAACATACTGATGAGTAGCCCTTCAGAAACAGTGTTGCCTGAGGGAGTTTTATGTTGATAGCTGTAGGGGACCATGTCGTAAGAAGGCAGACCAACCCGCAATATGACTTGGTCACTCGATGAGTTCCCTGTTTTGCTTGCTAAGGAGCTAGCGGGTGATGTGTTCCCTGGTGGGGTGTTTTCGGCAAAGGTGAGCAGTGGCCACATCAACAGTGAAAGACAACTCAATAAAAAGGCGACACACCACGTTTTCGTTTTTGAAGCGCTGTTTTGCATAAAGACATCCTGTCGTTTGCTTGCTGATTTTAGAGTATCGCCATGCTTAACTAACGGCAGCCAAAGGGGCTTTAGTTAGTGTGGGGAGTGAAAAATTATCAGCTTGCTGCAATGCCATACGTTGAAGTAGAGCAAGGTTCGTGTGATCCGCTTTTAAATGAACGTCAATTTGGCGCTTTATTTGAACGACTTTGTCTTGTAATCCTAAGGCTTGATAACACAGCGCCAACAAGAAGAACGCGTCGACATCATTGCCTGAAAACTCGTTTATCGAAATACTCTCAATGCACTCTGTCGCAACCTCATGTTGATCGAGTTGAATCAGTTGTAAGGTACGACAAAGCTTTAGAAGCGGCTTGCTCAATGCGTAAGACTTTTCAGAGTGAGAAAGCCTCTGCCAAGTCGCTTCAGGTTTCCAAAGTGTTAGTTCTTCGTGGGTGAGCGCCAAACTATCCGCCCATAAGATGAGTGCTCGCTTACCTGTAGAATCCCAAATTGAGTGAGGAATGAGTTGTGCGAGAGATTTGAGATGTTGGGTCGCTTGTGTGACATTTTTATCTAGCAACTGCAGCCAGACCATGGTGTTGGTTAACTCAATATTACTGCTGTTCACGGTGAGTACTTGGTCAATCAGTTCGCTCGCTGATTCGAAATTACTGGTATTGAGACAGATCTTGACCTTAAGTTGCTGAAGTTTGATATTGCGAGGGTTGCTTTCTATTAGGCCATCGATTTGACGGAGTGCGTCGTGATAGTGTTGCTTGAGGATATGTATTTCAATGAGCTTAACTTTAGCGGGCAGGTAATCATGGAGCTGCAATAGCCCATTCAACATGGCTTGTGCGTCATCGAGTTGTTGGTTTTTTATCAGAATATTCGCCATATAAATAATGGCATCTTTCAGTGTCGACGGATCAGGGGCTTTGCCAAAGAGTGGCTTTACCGCATTGAGGTCATTCTTTAAAAAGGCCTGCTCTAATGTCGAAAAGTATTGCTGCCGAGAGAGTGCGGATGTGACTCTTTTTATGATGTCATCTGCACGTATTGGCTTAATCAAATAACCATCAGGTTCTAAGTTAGCATAACCAAAGAAGGTATCTTGGCTGTCATTGCCTGTGACGATAAAGACGATCGTTTGTGGCCGGATTAATTCTTTTTGCTGCAAGAACTCAAGCAACTGCAAGCCATTGCTTCCTGAGCCTAAATCGTGGTCAATTAATAAGATGTCGAATCGATGTGCGCGACAAGCCTCAATCGCGTTTTGTGCATTGGATGCGCTAATCACATTGTTGTTAGGCACGCCTAACTTGATAAGTAGTGCGCGGGTAGCACTTTGAATGACGCTGCTGTCATCAACGATGAGGTAGCGCGATCGGGCGAGTATATCCATATAGTAGCCTTCTGACGTATTGAGCCTTGCCACTTTGTCGTCTATGAATTAGCGGCTTATTTATTAAACACTTAAGTGTAGGAATGAATTCAATGAATAGCCACAAGTTGCACATCAATACGTACGGAATAATGTATAGGGAGTGATGTTGGTTCAGAAGGTTAGCGTGTTTCTAAAGTTAGAAATAAAAGGGGAAAGATACTATATACAAAAAAGACCGCACGAGGCGGTCTTTATAAAAGTGAGCGTAGGATTCTTTAACTACAGAACCTAATTACAGAACCATGGCTGCAATCCAACCGAATACGATCAGTGGGATGTTGTAGTGTAGGAACGTCGGTACTACGGTTTCCCATACGTGCTCGTGTTGACCATCAGCATTAAGACCCGATGTTGGACCTAAGGTTGAGTCAGAAGCTGGAGAGCCAGCATCACCAAGCGCTGCAGCTGTACCTACTAGAGCGATCGTTGCCATAGGAGAGAAACCAAATGCTGCTGCTAGTGGAACGTAGATAGTTGCAAGGATTGGAATCGTAGAGAACGAAGAACCGATACCCATGGTTACCAATAGACCAACGATGAGCATAAGCAGTGCTGCTAGAGGCTTGTTGTCACCAATGCTTGTTGAAAGCGCTTCAACCAAAGATTCAACGCCACCGGTTTGCTTCATTACTGCTGCAAAACCTGCCGCTGCAATCATGATGAAACCGATCATTGCCATCATGTGAACGCCCTTAGTGAAGACATCGTGTGTCTCTTTCCAAGCGATTACACCACCGAAGGTGAATACCATGAAACCAGCCAAAGCACCGATGATCATAGAACCTGTCGATAGTTGAACCGTTAGTGCAGCAACAATACCCGCAGCAGCCACTAGGATGTGCTTCTTGTTGATCTCTTTCACTTCGGTTGAAACAACAGTATGAGACGTTTCTTTGTATTGGCGAGGCTTACGGTAAGTAAAGAATACTGCCGTAAGAAGACCAAAGATCATGCCTGCAGCCGGTAACAACATCGCCATTGGTACTTGGCTTGCTACTACGTTTTCAAGACCGTTGTCGTGAAGGTTTTTAAGCAGGATGTTGTTTAGGAAGATGCCACCAAAACCGATAGGTAGAACCATATACGGAGTAATCAGGCCAAAAGTAAGTACACACGCAACCAAACGACGGTCTAGGTTCATTTTTGCGAATACGCCTAATAGAGGTGGGATTAAGATTGGAATGAAAGCGATATGTACAGGAATCACGTTTTGTGAAGACATGGTCACTAAGATCAAAGACGCAAGGATGCCGTATTTTAGACCGGTCGATGCTGCACTGTTCTCTTTGCCGTGAATGCGCTTAATGACGCTTTGAGCAAGTAGATCTGTGATACCAGAACGAGAGATAGCAACAGCAAAGGTACCAAGCATTGCGTAGCTAAGTGCGATAGTTGCACCGCCACCTAATCCACTTTCGAACGCTGCTACAGCATCGTTCACACTCATACCAGAGGCTACGCCACCGATAATTGCGCTGAACGTGAGAGCCACGACAACGTTTACGCGCATCAAAGCTAAAACAAGCATGATGCAAACTGAAATTACAACAGGATTCATATTATTCTCGGGATGTTGTGTTTTTTATGAAGGCAATACGAGTGAACGTTTACCGACTCTATTTTTATTCTTCGTCAACAAGAGGCCAACCACCAAGGGCTTTCCATTTGTTTACTATGCCGCAAAATAACTCTGTGGTTTTTTGCGTATCATACAAAGCAGAGTGTGCTTCTTTGTTGTCAAATTCCATCCCCGCAGTGCGGCAAGCTTTAGCCAAAACGGTTTGACCGTAGGCAAGACCACTAAGGGCTGCTGTGTCAAAAGTTGCAAATGGATGGAAAGGGACGCGTTTAAGCTTACAACGCTCACTTGCTGCATTAACGAAGTTTAAATCGAACGTAGCATTGTGAGCGACCATGATTGCGCGACTGCAATCTGAAGCTTTTTGTTCTTTTCTCACAAGCTTGTAGATTTCTTTAAGGGCTTCTTGTTCCGACACAGCACCACGTAATGGGCTAAATGGGTCTTTAATTCCGTTAAAGTCTAATGCTGCCTGCTCTATATTTGCGCCTTCAAAAGGCTCAATGTGAAAATGAAGCGTTGATGCAGGGTGCAGATCTCCGTTCTCATCCATTCTTAGTGTAATGGCACAGATTTCTAATAATGCATCGGTTTCAGCGTTAAACCCTGCGGTTTCCACGTCGATGACCACTGGGAAATAGCCACGAAAGCGTTTTTTAAGGGTCAGAGCTTCGTTTTCTACAGTCATGTTAGCCCAAATATGTGTGATTAAGGCAGCATTATTGCAGATAATAGCAGTGATAAAAACTAGGGAAGGGCAATAAATCATAAATTAGCCGACCTATTTCGGCTTAATAATTGCATATTCAAACGTGATGGAAAAATGCGGCAATTGGCTGCATTGTTAAACGAATTGCTTAAGAGATACTCCACTTTATGAAGAAACAACTCATAACAGGTTCAATGCTATTTTCGCTACTTATGTCGTCATCGGTATTGGCACAAGAAAAGCGTTACGGAGCATCTCCTCTACAGTCGACGTGGGAGATGGTGGCTAACACGCCATTAGAATGTCGCTTGGTTCACCCTATCCCCAACTTTGGTGATGCTGAGTTTTCATCTCGCGCGAGTAAAAAAATCATTTTGGATTTTGAGCTTAAAATGCGTCGCCCAATGGGGGCGACACGCAATGTAAGCTTGATCTCTATGCCGCCAGCTTGGCGTCCGGGCGAAAGTGCTGACCGCATGACGACCATTAAGTTCTTCCAACAATTTGATGGCTATGTTGGTGGTCAAACCGCTTGGGGTATTTTGAGTGAGTTGGAGAAAGGGCGTTACCCGACATTCAGCTATCAAGAATGGCAGAGCCGAGATCAGCGAATCGAAGTTGCACTATCATCGGTATTATTCCAAGAAAAGTACAATGTGTTCAGTGACTGTATCGCCAACTTATTGCCTTACAGCTTCGAAGATATCTCTTTTACTATCTTGCACTACGATCGTAACAGCGATCAGTTGAATAAGTCTTCACGTAAGAGACTCAGCCAGATTGCCGACTATGTTCGCTATAACCAAGACATCGACCTTGTGCTGGTGGCTACATACACCGATTCCGTCGATAGCAAAGGTATTAGCCAGAATCTTTCAGAGCGCAGAGCGGAATCATTAAGAGAGTACTTTAAATCTCTAGGCTTGCCAGAAGACCGTATTCAAGTACAAGGTTATGGTAAGCGTCGTCCAATTGCTGACAACAACTCGCCAATTGGTAAAGACAAAAACCGACGTGTTGTTATCTCTTTAGGTCGCACACAGGTTTAAGCTGAACAATAGCTCGTTTTGAAATGACAAAGCCCGTCTTCACTGATGACGGGCTTTTTTATATTTTAAATTTGAGTCGTTGTTTAAACGTAATTTATTTAGTTCAAGCGGAAGCGGGCGATCATTTCACAGTTGGTCGCGGTATCGATCTTTTCCACCATAGAAGCAATTTTAGGGTTGGGATGGCGTTTCATGAAATCGATAAGGGCTTTCTTACAGCAACCAATTGAGTCAATGAAGCTTGAACATTGCGTATTGGGACATTGCGGGATCAGTGTCAGTACTTTTTCTGAAGCCAATTGGAGATACTTGAGTTCATATTCAGTATCGCCGGCCCATCGCCAAAACTGAGCGAGGTTGTGACAAGAAATCACAGAGATAAGTAAGCGCTCGTCCGCTTGGATATCGGTACGCTCAGTAATTTTTTCGCTTAAACTCAATGCTTGCTGATAGTGAAGAATACTCTGTACAGGATCGTCGAGCTGCAATGCCGTATCGGCAAGTAACGTGTGTTTTTCCCATTCGCTAATCATTGTGTTACCTCACTAATCAATAGGGGACTTAATTTAAATGATAATTATTATCATGTAAAGTTTCATCAGTGAGAATGTTGTAATAATTAGTAAAGAATATCGATTATTAATAGAGCTACAAAAAAAGCGAGCTTTATGCTCGCTTATAGTGTTTATTCCATAGCCAAATATTGCAGAGGCTACGAAGGGTTAACCTTCTAGACCAGCACTTGCTTGTTTGTTCTGAATAAGCTCAATCATGTAGCCGTCAGGATCTTTAACGAATGCGATATGAGTAGAGCCGCCTTTTACAGGGCCCGCTTCACGTGTCACATTACCGCCTGCTGCTTTAATCGCGTCGCATGTTGTGTAGATGTCATCAACACCGATAGCAACGTGACCAAAAGCTGAGCCAAGGTCATATTCAGTCGTGCCCCAGTTGTAAGTCAGCTCAATCACAGCGCCTTGAGATTCGTCACCAAAGCCAACGAAAGCCAGTGTGTATTCGTACTCTTTGTTTTCGTTCTTACGTAATAGCTGCATGCCCATTACATTGGTGTAGAACTCGATAGACTTGTCTAGATCACCAACGCGTAGCATAGTGTGTAGGAATTTCATATTTCACCCTTATTGGCACCACAAGCATGGCGCCGTTATGATTTTGAGTGGAGGTTATCCACTAATCTC
>NZ_JBFRVX010000885.1:0-3553 GCF_041475345.1 Vibrio sp. 10N.222.48.A3
GCCGTACTGGGTGGTGTTGTCCTCATCGGTACTTTGATTCTATTAATGAACTACAACCACCCTTTCACACAAATCGGTAATCAAGTTTACTCAACGACACCGATTGTTTCAGGGGTTCGAGGCAAAGTCATCGAGGTTCCGGTTGAAGCAAATAAGCCTCTCAAGCAAGGGGATATCCTTTTCAAAATAGACCCGATTCCTTTTGAAGCTGAAGTTGCTAAGCTGCAAGCCAAAGTAAAAGAAGCGAGTCAAGGAGCCTTAGGTCTAGAGTCGCAAGTTGGAGAAGCTGAAGCTGCCAAAATAAAAGCCATTGCAGAAAGAGATAAAGCACAACGTGAATTCTCTCGATACAAGCGAGGCTTCGAAAGTGGCGCATTTACAGAGCAACAGCTCGATACTCGTCGACAGGCATACAAAGCCACAGAAGCAGCTGTGAAAGTAGCCGAAGCAAACCAACAACAAGCTCAGATCGCACTTAACTCTGAGATTGGCGGTGAGAATACAGCGGTTGCAGGCTTACTTGCTGATTTACGTAAAGCTGAATTCAATCTTGACCAAACGGTAGTAAGAGCACCAACCGATGGCTACGTAACTCAACTCGCTCTTCGTCCTGGTGTAATGGCTGTACCACTACCATTAGCGCCGGTGATGACCTTTGTTCACACTGAGGCGCAATTCTATACCGCAGCCTTTAGACAAAACTCACTACAACGACTGCAACCTGGCTACGAAGCTGAGTTTCTATTTAGAGCACTACCAGGAAAAGTGTTTAAAGGACGCATTGATGAAGTGATCCCAGCCATTGGTGAAAGCCAATTTCAAGCTCGAGGCACACTTCTAGGTACTGACGCACTGCGCACTAGCGGCCGTGTATTTGTTAAGCTGACCATCACTGATGATCTGTCTGAGTACCATTTGCCTATGGGTACTGCCGTCGAAGTGGCCGTTTATTCTGACAGCTTCACTCACGTATCTATCATGCGTAAAGTGCTTATTCGCATGAAGAGTTGGCAAAACTATCTATATCTAGACCACTAAACGGTCGTAGATATACGACAACCCCGCTTAACACATTGTTAATATGAATCAAAAAGCCAGACTCGTTCTGGCTTTTTTGTTGCTTGATTAACCATAAAATTGCGCTTATTACGTGATATTAATGCGTCTAGATGGAATTTTAGACATCTAGACACTTACCTTCCCTTATGGAAGGGTTCTACTGTATAATGCGCGCCTTATTTTTTATATTTGCCCAAAAAACGTTCTCATTGAGACGCATATTAATAATGGCGAATATTATGCTTTATTTTCAGTATTCGAGGTTATCTATGAACTTTTCAGCTAAAACAGTCGTCGTTATTGCTATTGGCGCGGCACTGTACGGCATTGGTGGTTTACCTATGTTTGGTGTCCCAGTGTTTGCTAACACGACATTGAAACCAGCAATGGCAGTCCTAGCACTGTTTTCTGTTTTGTTTGGCCCTATTGTTGGCTTCTTGGTTGGCTTTATCGGTCACTGGGTAACGGATTTGTTCGCAGGTTGGGGGGTATGGTTAACTTGGGTATTAGGCTCAGGTATTGTCGGTATGGTTATCGGCTTATTCCCAATGATGACTAAGAATCGCCTTCAACAAGGCGAACTGCCAATGAAAGATTTTGCACTGTTCGTGGTACTTGCCCTTGCGGGTAACGTTGTGGGTTATGGTAGCTCTGCGTTCCTAGATACCATCCTATACGCAGAACCCTTTACTAAAGTCTTCACTCAACTGTCTATCATCGCTGCGGGCAACACTATTCTTATCGCAGTGGTAGGCTTCCTGATCCTAAAATCAGTCGCTAAACGTAACAAACAAAGCCGTAACCTGACCGAGGCATAAACGCTAATGACTATAGCATTTTCGAACTTCTCTTTTAGATATGAGTCGCTGGATAAACCGACGCTAAAACATATCAATCTAAGGATAGAGAAAGGAGAGAAAATCGTCATTATTGGACCAAGTGGTAGTGGTAAATCTACGCTAGGTCAGTGTCTCAATGGTCTGATACCTCATGCAATTAAAGGTGAGGTCTCTGGTTCTTTAGAGATCAACGGCAAGAATGTCTCTGAGTTTTCAATGCACGACTATACCGAGCAAGTAGGCACAGTATTGCAAGATACTGACAGCCAATTTGTGGGGTTAAGTATCGGTGAAGATATCGCGTTCGCATTAGAAAACCAGTTGATGTCGAACATTGATATGTACCCGTTAGTTAAATCGACAGCAAAAATGGTCGACCTAGCGGATATGCTTGAGCGCTCTCCTCATGACCTTTCAGGTGGTCAAAAGCAACGAGTATCGTTAGCGGGTATTTTAGTCGATGATGTCGATATCTTGCTGTTCGATGAGCCTCTAGCAAGCCTTGACCCTAAAACGGGCAAAGCAACGATTGAGATCATCGACCAACTTCATAAAGAAACCAACAAGACTATCGTGATTATCGAGCATCGCCTTGAGGATGTTCTGCATCGCGATATCGATCGTGTGATCTTAATGGAGCGCGGTGAAATAGTCGCGGATATGACTCCGGATGACCTCTTAGCGTCCAAGTTACTTGATACGCACGGTATTCGTGAACCTCTCTACTTATCTGCACTTAAAGCAGCGAAAGCCCCTCTGACTAACGAAGATAAACTTTCAAACCTCAAAGCTTTGGATTACAAAAGATTCCGCCCAGCAGTTCAAGCTTGGTTTGCTGAGCGCCCGGCACCGGTAGCAGAGAAACAGTACCAGCCTTTGCTCGAAGTTCATGGCTTAACTTATTCTTACGACGGCGAAAAAAATGCACTCGAAGATGTGAGTTTCAAAATTGGTAAGGGTGAGTTTGTCTCGATTTTGGGCAAGAACGGTTCGGGTAAATCCACTATCACCAAACTCATCATGGGTGTGATAGATGCTGATTCAGGTTCTTCCTATCTAAATGGTCAAGACTTATCTGAACTTTCCATCTTTGAAAGAAGCCAGAAAGTCGGTGTGGTGATGCAAAACCCGAATCATATGATCTCACATCATATGATTTTTGATGAGATTGCTTTTGGTCTTCGTAACCGCGGTATGGCAGAACAGCTGGTCACAGAAAAAGTAGAGAACGTTCTTGAGCTTTGCGGGTTAAGTAAGTTCCGCCACTGGCCCATTGAAGCTCTGAGCTATGGTCAGAAAAAGCGTGTAACGATCGCGTCTATCTTAGTGTTGGAGCCCGAACTCCTCATCTTAGATGAGCCAACAGCAGGCCAAGACTACCGTAACTACACATCGATGCTGGCATTCATCCAAAAGCTTAACCGAGATTTGGGCATTACTGTTGTGATCATCTCACACGACATGCACTTGGTTCTAGAATACACCACACGTTCGATCGTAATCGCAGACAGTAAGTTGATTGCTAATGCAGCCATGACGGAAGTGTTTAGTCAGCCATCGCTTTTAGAACGTGCGAACCTTTGCACCACCAGCATTTATGAACTTGCGACTATGATGAAAATCGACGACACCAACGCTTTTATGCAGTACTTCAT
>NZ_JBFRVX010000886.1:0-6660 GCF_041475345.1 Vibrio sp. 10N.222.48.A3
CATGTATTAAAAAGAGTTTTTCAGTTCCATTCACTACGTGAATGCTTCTCTTTTTGTGATTAAGATCTCACTTACAAAGTAGGAAAGTTATGCATAGCCCAATAACACTTGAAGCCTTACACATATTAGATGCCATTGATCGTCGTGGAAGCTTCGCGGCAGCGGCTAATGAAATGGACCGAGCACCTTCTTCATTGAGTTATCAAATCCAGAAGCTAGAACAAGACTTAGATATTATGATTTTTGATCGCTCAGGCCACCGTGCAAATTTCACGGAAGCGGGGCAGTTAATATTAGAGCAAGGAAGGATCATTCTTGGTGCCACTGAACAGCTCGTTAATGACGCGAGTATTCTTGCCAATGGCTGGGAGTTGGATTTAACGATTGCCTTTGATGGCATTATTCCGATTGCTAATTTCTTCCCATTAGTCGATGAACTCGGAAAAATAAGTAAAACTAGGGTTCGATTACAAGAAGAGATTCTAGCTGGATGTTGGGAATCTCTTTCAGACGGCCGAGCTGATTTATTGGTGTGCCCAAAGGTTGACACCATACCAAACGATATGAAAAGTGACATTATCGGTAAGATGGAAATGGTATGGGTTGCAGCATCAAATCACTACGTTCATAAGCGTTCTGGTGATTTCGACCAAAAGGCGAGAGAAAGTTACAGGGTTATCGCAATTGCAGATACAGCGCGTGACCAACCTGCATTAAGCATCAATATTCTAGAAAAGCAGCCACGTTTAACCGTAACAAGCTTCCCAGCCAAGGTAGAGGCTCTAACTGCAGGGTTAGGGATCGGCACCTTACCGAATAGTGTAGCTAAACCTTTGATTGAATCTGGCGTTCTACAACAGATTTCGGGTACCGAACCACAGCTTATCGACATCGTAATGGCTTGGCGACGTAACAAAATGGGCGACGCCAAGTCTTGGTGTATTCAACACCTAAAAAAAACATGGGCGTTAAAGTAACGGCAACACCATATCTGCAGTGCCGTCTTCAAAACTGATATCTAGCTCGAAGCCCAACTTCTGGGCTAGTGTCAGCATCCCTCGGTTGGTCGGCATCGTCATACCCGACATCTGCTTGGTCTGCTTTGTACGACAGTAGTCAATAACCTTAGTCATCAAAATGCGACCTAATCCGACGCCTTTCAGATCGGAACGTATCAGAATAGCAAACTCTGCATCGGTGTTCTCTGGGTTAATCAGCGCTCTCGATACGCCAATAATCGCGGGTACGCCTTGTTCCTTTCGAACGACCACAAATGCAATTTCTCTATCAAAGTCAATCTGAGTAAAGTTAGCCAACGCCTCATGATTGAATTCACCCACATCACTAAAGAAACGCTTGTAAAGGTCTTCTTTGGATACACGATGAATAAAATCAGCATGAAGCGGCTCGTCTTCAGGAAGGATCGGGCGTAACAACACCTCAGTGCCGTCCTTAAGTACGATATTCTCTTCCAATTCGACTGGATAAGGGCGAATCGCAAGACGTTCTTGAGGATCGCCTTGGTATGCTTTCAAGATGATATCGGCATCTAATATCGTGAACTTGTCTCCGTTGGCCAGTACTGGATGGATATCCAAATCATGTATTTCAGGGCAATCTACTACCATCTGAGATATACGCACCAACAATTCAGAGAGACCTTCAATATCAATCGGGTTAGGTAGTTTTTGCAGACGAATCTTGCCGCTTTTTATCGCTCGAATGATCAAGTAACGCGCCAGTGTCATATTGAGTGGTGGAAAGGCTGCAGCAGCGTCAATGGATTCATCCCATTCAGAACCTCCTTGACCAAGTAAAATGATAGGACCAAAGGTTTCGTCCGTTGTCACTTTTACACGTAGCTCCTGCCCGCCGGCGAGTTTGGCCATTCCTTGAATTAACAAGCCATGAATATGCGCAGTAGGGAACGACAGTTGAGAGCGATCGAGAATCGCCTGAGCCGCATTGGCGACTTCATTGCTGTTTCTTAAATTAAGCATGACTCCTTGCACGTCCGACTTATGTGCAATGTCTGGCGAACGTAGTTTAACTGCGACTGGGTAACCAATCGTTTCGGCAATATGTACCGCTTCACTTGGGTCAGAAGCTATCCAAGTTGGTAATACATCTAGGTTGAAGTGCTTGAAAAATTGGCTATTTTGATGCGTATCAAGGCTAACTGTGTCTTTATCCAGTAGTTGTCGTTCTATCCAATTTTTTGCATCTGCTAGATCTTCAATATGGACTTTTTCTGCCGTGGTTGGCGTTTCCATTAACTGACGTTGGTTACGTCTGTACTCGACCAAGTGCATGAATGCGACTACTGAACTTTCAGGTGTTCGATAGGTTGGGAAACCCGCTTCGGTAAACAACTTTCGTGCTGGCTTTGCTGTTAGCTCACCAGACCAATTCGTTAGAATGTTAAATCGCTTGTGGCGAGGATGCTTTTTAATGGCTTCAATAATTCGTTCAGCTGTTTTAGCTGAATGTGCGATCGCAGAAGGGCTGTGCATGATAAGAATCGCATCCGCTTCATCACCATCTAACAAGATGTTTATCGTATCGATATAACGTTGCTCACCGGCGTCACCAACAATATCGATTGGATTACTCTGAGACCAACTCAATGGCAAAACCTTATTGAGTTTCTCTAGCGTATCTTCAGAAAACTCGGCAAGTTTACCACCACGGTCAAAAAGGGTATCCACCGCCATGATCGCTGGGCCGCCCCCATTGGTCACAATAGCCAAGCGCTCTCCACGTAGTGGTACTGAATGAGTCAGAGTCTCTACCGCTGCAAACAGTTCATGTAAGTTCTTAACTCGCAACATGCCGCTGCGTCGGATCGCTGAGTCATAGATAATATCTAACGTATCGGCACCGCCAGTATGTAGCATGGCCGCCGCCCGGCCTTTAGCGGTTCGCCCGCCTTTTAACACTAGAATTCGTCTATTACGTGACGCAGCACGCGCAGCAGAGATAAAGCGCCTCGCATCTTTAATACTATCAACATAAAGCAATATTGCTTCGGTGTGAGAGTCGGTACTCAGATAATCCAACAGCTCTGAGAATTCTATGTCACTGCCATTACCTATCGAGATAAACGCCGAGAAGCCGATCTCTTTATCGTTCGCCCAATCTAGAATCGTTGTACACACTGCAGCGGATTGAGAAACAAAGGCGATTTTACCTGGCAGCGCCGTCACCGGAGAAAAAGAGGCATTCAAATTTAACCACGGGACAATAACTCCCAAGCTATTGGAACCAAGTACCCGAATATTGTTTGCTTTGGCTATTGCAATACATCTCTCATCAAACGTTTCACCGCTATCACTTTGCTGTTGCATGTCGGAGGAGAGCACAATGACGGAAGCGATGCCTTTCTCGGCCAACTCTTCAAAAATAGCCACATTGCGTGTCGCATTAGTGCACAAAATAGCAAGGTCAGGCACGATAGGTAGCGACAAGATGTTTTTGTAAGAGAGGACGCCTGCGACAGAATCGTATTTTGGTGTTACCGGCATCACCGCACCTTTAAAATCCCCGTGTAACAGATTGTTCATGACGATATATCCTGCACGCGTTTCTCGTTGAGATGCACCAACAACAGCGATTGAACGGGGTTTAAGTAGGGGATCAAGATGATTCATAGACATATCCTAGCAATGCACGTAAGTTCATCGTAACTTACTTTTCATTCACGGGTTGATGGCAAATTCACCGAATTAAGATGAATAAGCAGACACTGCATAAAGTTTGTGAAATAGGTCACCCACTAATGGTGTATAATCTCAAAGTTAACTTGATTCTAAACCGACGTATCGGCATGATTTATAGTAATTATTATTAAGGATATAGAGCTTTCCATGAAAAAACTTGCAATTGTGACTTTGCCACTGCTCTTGGCTGCATGTGTATCTGACAACTACGTTACCAATGTAACGTCAGATAGCTATCAAGAAGAGTTCAAAACGGCTAAAGTTGAAGCTCCAGTTGTATCTCAATCTGAGCAGACTGCCGTTGTTGAAGAGAACGTGGTCAACGTTGTCAGAACCACACCTGTAGAACAAAAAATCACTCACACGACTAGAGCTAAGCCGGTTGCAACAATTACAGCTCCAACCAAGAAGCAACAAGACATGAACCAACGCTTTGGTTACACAGTTCAAGTTGTTGCTGTTGGCAGCCAAGCCAAAGTCGATTCTTTTGTAAAAATGCTACCAACCACTTCCCAGCCAATTTGGGAAAACTACAAAATGGTTAACGGCACGAAGTGGTTCACTGTACTTTACGGTGACTACGCGACACGCTTAGACGCTAAAAAGGCGATTTCATCTTTGCCGAGCAGTTTTCAAAACTTAAAGCCATTCGTTAAGAGCATTGATGATATCAAGAACTCTGAATACCCAACGCTTAACAAGTTAAACTAAGTTTTAAATCATAAAGAAGGAGCAAATGCTCCTTCTTTTGTTTTATGACGGTTAGTTTTGTTTAATAGTTAATCGCTCACTCCTTAGATGACGATTTTAGCATTCAAAACACTGTACCTATTTCGACTTTTGTTTATCATTGAAGTCAGTATTCCTAGTTTCAAGGACCGAATTTACCCATGAACACCACAAACATCCTTCTACTTTGCGGCGGTGGATCTTCAGAGCATGAAGTGTCGATCGTTTCAGCCAATTACCTTTTTGAACAACTTAATAGCGTTGCAGATTTTAACGTTGTGAGAGTTGAAATTAAAAACGAAGGCTGGTGTCTTGATTCTGGTGAGTTGGTTTATCTTGATATTAACGATCAAACCTTACGTGGCGACAACTTAGAATCAAAAGTCGATTTCATTGTTCCATGTATTCATGGTTTCCCGGGCGAAACAGGTGACATTCAATCACTGTTTGAAATGGCTAAGATTCCGTACCTAGGTTGTGGTTCTGAAGCAAGCAACAACAGCTTCAATAAAATCACATCAAAACTTTGGTACGACGCTCTGGGTATCCCAAATACGCCTTATCTGTTCTTATCCGACAACACTGAACTAGCTCATGCACAGGCGACACAAGCCTTTGAAAGTTGGGGGAAAGTGTTCGTCAAAGCGGCTCGTCAGGGATCTTCCGTTGGCTGTTACCAAGTCAATCAAGCAGAAGAATTAAGCGGAGCAATCAACAAGGCATTTACCTTCTCTGATCAAGTGCTTATTGAGAAATCCGTGGTGCCAAGAGAGCTAGAAGTTGCCGCTTATGAAATCGATGGCGAGCTACAGATAAGCAAGCCAGGCGAGGTGATTGCACCTAATGGCGCATTTTACTCTTACGAAGAGAAGTACAGTGCAGACAGCCACTCAATTACTGAAGTTGAAGCAACTAACTTAACCGATGAACAGCGTGAATTGATTGCAGACAGCGCCCGCAAGGTATTCACGCAGATGAAGCTTCGTCACTTGTCTCGTATCGATTTCTTCTTAACACAAGACAATGAGATCTACCTGAACGAAGTGAATACCTTCCCAGGTATGACGCCAATTTCCATGTTCCCAAAAATGGTTGAACATGACGGCCACAAATTCAGCCAGTTCTTAGAAAACTGCGTGAGAACAAGCATTTTTTAGTTCACCCAAAATATCTTAGCCGTTTTATATAACTCATTAGATAACAAATAGCGCCTTGAGCTTATCTACCAAGGCGCTATTTGTTTTTAAGTCGGAAGCTTTTGGTTTGCAAAGTCAGTTGATTGACTTAACAATCTGCCTATAAAAAACCGTAGATAAACAAGCCGCCTCTTAACAAAGCCATCAGCTCATTGCCAAGGGATTAGTGCTTTAAACTTCATCTTCTCACTCTCAGAGGTACCCGAATAACCCACATATTGCGCAGGCATTGCAGGGCTGAGCCAACGACCAAAATCTTGAATTTCTCTCACCTTAAGGCCTTGTTTCGATAGTTCTTGTGCGGCACCTACACGAATAGAGTTCCCGGAGAAATGGTGGTTGTCAGCCAATTGAAGTAAGTCACTTGCTCTTCTCAATATTCTGTAGATCGACGAATCATCTAAAGCTTGCAGACTGATATTTTCATGTTTATCTATCGCACGAAATACAGGCAACTCGTCTTGTGTTCCGGTAAACGAAAACCAACGCTCAAGTGCGGCGCTTGCTACTCGCGATAGCCTATACACTGAACCTTTTATTGTAATCTGGTAGTCATTCTCAACGCTCTCCACATTATCCATCGACAACGCCTTTAGTTCAGACCGCTTTAAAGCACACTCGAACATCACATTATAAATCGCGATATCTCTGATCTCTTTTAAGCTCGATTTCTCATGGGAAAGTAACGTGTTTAACTCTGTGAGGTGTGCGGATGTCATGGCATTGGTTTGTTTAGCGTCGCCAGCCATTCGAGATTGCAAGTGGAGCAGGGTAAAACGAACTTGCCTATGCTTGATTGGGTTAGCAAAGCTCAACACAGTATGCAACAAGCTAAGTGTTGCAGTGTAACGTTTCAAAGACGCGAATTTTCTTTCACTGGATTCAGTCTCAAGAAAACGCCGAACAGCAGTGATGGATGCTGGAAGTGTGTTAATACGATTTTTAGTACAGAACGCATGGTAGCGATTCCAATCACTGTAGATACCCAACAAGGAGTTTCGAGAGTACTGATATCC
>NZ_JBFRVX010000887.1:0-305 GCF_041475345.1 Vibrio sp. 10N.222.48.A3
TTTATTTTTAGCCAAAGCCTTTACCCTATAGTAAAAGGAAAGACCTGACCTCGTCTTCAGCACTTATTTGGAGACAAAGCCGTTTGCCTCTTTCGGGTGAATTCTCATCTTTATCTTAGTCGGTGCCGATGAGGCGAACCATTTCATTAGACCTTACCTTATTATTTACTTTTACTCCCAAGCACTAACAGGATCACATAGCTCTAACGGAATAAAAAAACACCTCATTTCAAGAAACCCCTTTAATGATTCTGATTCGCTATCTGATATTTCTTCATAAAAGAGATTTAAATATTCTTCCTTAT
>NZ_JBFRVX010000888.1:0-4737 GCF_041475345.1 Vibrio sp. 10N.222.48.A3
AGACCAAGGCGAGATAGTGCCCGGGCGTGGCGTTGCAAGCAGCAGTAAACCTTCAGGTTCATGCTCTTCAATCGTTGGACCGTAAGTCAGTAGCTTTTCTAGCTTCTCAACTTCAGACTCATCTAGGTCTGCCGTTAGATCAGCAAAGTGGGCAAACTCAGCGTAAATACCTGTTACAGGTAAGCTTAATTCACGACAAAGCTCTAAAAGCTTGTTAACACGAAACTCAGATAGAGCTGGGGAGCCACGCAAAATTCTCATGTGCTTAGGTCTCTTATGCAGTTGATTAAGGTAGTATTGGAATAAATTCAGTGGGTTATAGGAACAACCTAACTGTTTTCTTCGAAGCTATTCCCGAAGGTTGCCAAACCTATGCCGATTCCACCTCTTCAATGCGAGCGCATTATAAAGCATTTCTTTTTGTGACGTAACACCAAAAGCAACCGTTTGCGTGATTTTTTTTATCTTTATGCGTAAATGGTACTTTTGCTGCATTTATCAGCACTTTTACAACTGTTTAAATAAACCTGCTTTGCCAGCCTTGCGGGGTTTGGTATAAAGGGGCTTCCACTTTTCGAGATTTCATTTTGATGCCTAAATTTACGCTCATCTTTTCGTCTAAGTTCCTTCTGCTTGCCATTGCCCTAGTTGGGTTGGCTGGATGCCAGATTGAGTCAGAACCTAAAAGTGTCCTTGAGCAGATACGAGAGCGAGGCGTTCTTCGCGTCGGCACCCTGAATAACCAACTCTCTTATTACATTGGTCCCGATGGCCCTGCTGGTTTGGATTACGAGTTAGCTCGTGAATTTGCGCAGGAGCTTGGTGTACAGCTTGAGATTAAACCCGCTTACCGTTTATCCGGCCTCTTTCCAGCCTTAAAGAAAGGCGAGATCGATCTTATCGCGACAGGGTTAACGCAAAACAATAACCTGACACGCGCTTATCGCGCTGCGCCCGCCTATTACTATGTAAGCCAACAAGTGGTGTATAAAAAAGGACAGTGGCGCCCAAGAAACCTTCAACAACTGATCAAGTTCGAGAATAAGCGTCAAGCTGATTTCGTAAAAGCACAAACTGAATCAGAAGAAACGGCATCTACCGAAACATTGACGCCATCTTTGGTGGTAGTGAAGGACTCACATTTTGAGCCAACGCTAAAACAGATCCAGAACAAGCACGATGACTTTATCTACGATGCAATAGGTAATGCTGACATCAATGACCTGCTAAAAGAAGTGTCGACTGGTGAACGCTTGTTTACTGTTGCGGACTCGATTGAGCTGTCACTCTCACAACGTTTATACCCAGACGTAGCCTTAGCTTTTGAACTGACAGAAGATCAACCTATCTCTTGGTATTTACAGAAGTCTGAAGATGAAAGCCTTTATGCATTACTGATTGAGTTCTTTGGTAATCTAAAACAGTCTGGTGAACTGGCTTCACTGGAAGAAAAATACATCGGCCATATCGGCACTTTTGATTACGTTGATACTCGTGCATTTATCCGTGCATTGGATAGCAAGCTGCCAAAATGGTCGCCACTATTTCAGAAATATTCTCAAGAATTTGACTGGCGCTTGATTGCCGCTTTAGCATACCAAGAGTCACACTGGAATCCTGTCGCACGCTCTCCAACAGGTGTTCGAGGCATGATGATGCTGACACTGCCTACTGCGAAGAGCGTTGGTGTAACCAATCGTCTCGATCCGAAACAGTCGGTACAAGGCGGTGTTGAATACCTGCGTCGTATCGTGAATCGAGTACCAGATTCAATCACCCAACACGAGAAGATCTGGTTTGCGCTTGCCTCATATAACGTAGGTTACGGGCACATGATGGATGCTCGTCGCTTAACCAAAGCACAAGGCGGTGATCCTGATGCTTGGGGTGATGTGAAAGACAGGCTTCCTCTGCTAAGACAGAAGAAGTACTACAGCAAAACTCGTTACGGGTATGCGCGTGGTGATGAAGCAAGGAATTACGTTGAGAACATTCGCCGTTATTATCAGAGCATTATTGGCCATGTAAATAAGCGTAATAAAGAGGAAGAAGCGAGCCTTGAAGGTTTGGTAGTTATCCCACCTCTAGAGGTATCAGATGCTGAATCAACAATCAGTGAAACTGAATCCGCAGTGAACGACGCTGAGTCTTCCAAATAAAAGAAAAAGAGCAATGCCATTTAGCATTGCTCTTTTTTATTGCATCACGATAAATGACCAAAACAAACAAAACGCCTGCGATATCCAGAGTGTCATATTGCAGTAACAATCGAACTTTATAACGTCACACCATAAGCGACATAATGCTCTGTTGCATTCAGCTCTTAGCCATCACGATAGTGGTTCAGAAAGCCAACGCTAAGTTCGTGGCAAAGCTTATAAGCAAATAACCACTATAATTAAAACTGAAGTCATACTTACAAAGCCAGACGACAAATAGGAAATCGTTGAAATGATGAAGAACAAACTGAAATCGAAACGCCTTGATAAGACCGTTGCTGCCAACCGTCGTAAGCGTATGCTTTCAAATAATAAGAAGAAGATCATTTGGCGCAACCGTGCTTTCATGCAGATGATTGCTGAGTAAAAGTAATGACCAACTAAGTTTGCTTGGCACTCTTATGATTGAGAGTGCCGAAAGATCGCTGCTATTTTTTGTTACAGACCTTGTTCTTGTTACTGACCTTATTCTTATTACTTGCCTTGTCAGATTCTAAACGCTGCTCTTCCTGCAAACGCTCAAGCTTTCGCTTCTCTTTGATCTCTTTTCTACGGCGCTTAAAAAACGCCTGTAATTGTTCACGACACTCTTCCTCTAACAAACCATGCTCAACATCGGCATAGTGGTATGAGGCTTGGCTTTCAAAGAGATTCAATACCGTACCCGCCGCACCCGCTTTTAAGTCTGGAGCACCAAACACAATGCGCTTTACTCGGCTGTGTAATAAGGCACCCGCGCACATTGGGCAAGGTTCTAAGGTGACATACAAGGTGGTATCAAGTAAGCGATAGTTTTCCAAGGCTTGACCTGCTTTACGCAAGGTTTCGATTTCTGCATGTGCGGTTGCATCGTGGCAGCCAATCGAGCGGTTCCATCCTTCAGAGATAACCTCCCCATCTTTCACTAGAACAGCACCAACGGGAACCTCTCCCTCTTTTTCTGCTTGCTTAGCGACCTCGATGGCGCGTCGCATGAAGATTTCATCTTGAGGGCTGAATTGATGGTCTAACAAAGGGAGCTCCAGAAAACAAAGGATAAAAACGAAAATAGGTATGCGGTGAAGCATACCTAATCTTCGTGATAATGAACAATAAAGAGATAAGAGGCAATGAACAATCGCCGCTTACTGATTAGGCGGATCGCTAGCTATTGGCGCCTTCTATGTCATCGGCTATTTGCGTCGCTTTGATACTCACAATTCGATTGTTCTCAACAGAGATAACTTCAAACTGCCACTGCTGGTATTGAACAACTTCACCGGCATCAGGTAAGCGCCCTATTAACCAAGTCACTAGGCCATTCAACGTTTGGAAGCTCTCGCTTTCACCCTCAAAATCCGACAGCTCTAAGCGGTTTTTCAGTTCACTGATAGGAATCAATCCATCCACCAGCAATCCATCTTCCACTTGCTCTGTCCATAGGTCATTGGGGTTATTGGATAGCTCACCGGCAATCGCTTCAAGAATATCGTAATGAGTCACAAGGCCTTGAACATCGCCATATTCATCAACAATGAATGCCATCTCTGTACCCGACTCTTTAAAATAGCCAAGTAGACGTAAAGCCTTCATCGATTCAGGAACATAGATCGGAGAGCGAGATAGCCCCATGATCACTTGAATGTTTAAATTGCCCGCCTGATTCAATAAGGCTTTGGCTGACACCGTACCGACCACTTTATTGAGGTGGTCTTGGCACAATGGAAACACACTATGCTTTGAACTGCGCAGCTTTTTAAATATCTGCTCAACCGGTTGGCTAATATCCAGAAAGTCGACGTCTCGACGTGGCGTCATCAACGAGCTCACCAAACGGTCATCAAGCTGTAAGATATTGCGAATCATCTCTTGCTCGCCACGTTCAATCACACCAGATTCCGAGCCTTCTTTCACGAGTGCATGAATATCATCTTCCGTCACACTGTCTTCTTCGCCACCACGTCCCATTAACTTGAGAATACCTTCCGTAGAAGCAGACAACGCAAACACAAACGGCGTCGCAATTTTAGATAACCAGAAGATAGGCAGCGCGACTAGCACAGCAATGTTTTCAGCTTGAGATTGAGCAAAACGTTTTGGCACTAGCTCACCTACAACAATCGCGAAGTAAGTAATACCCACAACGACTACCGTGGTAGACAGGATATTCGCTTGTGTTGGATCGAGTCCCCACAGTTCAAGTTGAACGGCCAGTGGAGCAGAAAGCGTCGCCTCACCCACAATACCGCTGAGTAGGCCGATTACCGTAATACCGATTTGAATGGTTGAAAGGAAGCGGGTTGGATTTTCTTTGAGCTCAAGAGCAACCTGAGCGGAGCGATGTTTTTCGGCTAAGCGTTTCAGCCGACTATTCTTTGCTGCTACCAGTGCAATCTCTGACATGGCAAACAGACCATTTAAAACAATTAACCCTACTAAAAGCAGAATCTTCATGTGGCTTGGATTTCCTAAATTTACCGGCCAACAATTAGCCGTAATCCGGAGTATAAGCTGAGTGCCTTTATTTTGAATATAAAAA
>NZ_JBFRVX010000889.1:0-1725 GCF_041475345.1 Vibrio sp. 10N.222.48.A3
ACACACGGTGAGCCTTCTGAAGCAAACGCACACCCACACATGTCTGGTGATATTGCTGTTGTACACAATGGTATTATCGAAAACCACGAAGCACTGCGTGCTCTTCTTCAAGAGCGTGGTTATGTGTTTACTTCACAAACGGATACTGAAGTTATCGCTCATCTTGTTGAGTGGGAACTTCGCACGTCAGCTTCTTTGGTTGAAGCTCTGCAAAAAACAGCAAAACAATTAGACGGTGCATACGGCACGGTGGCGGTTGATCGTAAAGATCCTAGCCGTATCGTTGTTGCTCGTTCTGGTAGCCCAATCGTTATCGGTTTTGGTGTGGGCGAGAACTTCCTTGCTTCTGACCAACTAGCGCTATTAAGCGTAACTCGTCGCTTCATGTACTTAGAAGAGGGTGATGTTGCTGAGGTGACTCGTCGTGATGTAACAGTATTTGATGTAGCGGGCGAGCGTGTAGGGCGTGAAATCGTTGAATCAAACGCAGAACACGATGCAGGTGATAAAGGTCAATACCGTCACTTCATGCAGAAAGAGATCTTTGAGCAGCCAACAGCGCTGATCAACACAATGGAAGGTCGTATCTCTGACACTTCTGTAATCACTAATGCAATCGGTGTTAAAGCGGAAGAGATCCTAAGCAAGGTAGAACACGTGCAGATCATCGCATGTGGTACGTCTTACAACTCAGGCATGGCAGCTCGTTACTGGTTTGAGTCTCTAGCAGGCGTAAGCTGTGACGTAGAGATTGCCTCTGAATTCCGTTACCGTGATTTCGTTGTTCGCCCGAACAGCCTATTGGTGACTCTGTCTCAGTCTGGTGAAACGGCGGATACGCTTGCTGCACTTCGTCTTGCAAAAGAAAAAGGTTACATGTCGGCAATGACTATCTGTAACGTTGCGGGTTCTTCGCTAGTTCGTGAATCTGATTTTGCCTTCATGACTCGCGCAGGAACTGAGATCGGCGTTGCTTCAACTAAAGCCTTCACGACACAGCTAGCGGCTATGCTGATGATGGTAACGTCAATTGGTCGTCTACAAGGTCGCATCAATGAAGAGAAAGAAGCTGAGATCGTTCAAGCACTGCATCAACTGCCTGCTGATATTGAAAAAGCATTAGCGTTTGATAAAGAGATCGAAGAGCTAGCACCTGATTTTGCAGATAAGCACCACACACTATTCTTGGGTCGTGGTGAGTTCTACCCAATCGCGATGGAAGCGTCTCTTAAACTGAAAGAGATCTCTTACATCCACGCAGAAGCATACGCGGCTGGTGAGCTTAAGCACGGTCCTTTGGCTCTTATCGATGCAGATATGCCAGTCGTCGTTATTGCACCAAGCAACGACTTGCTAGAGAAACTGAAATCAAACGTTGAAGAAGTACGTGCTCGTGGCGGTCTACTTTACGTATTCGCAGATGAAGATGCAGGCTTTGAAAGCGATGAGAACATGAAGATCATCAAGATGCCTCACGTAAGTGAAGTAACAGCACCTATCTACTACACAGTACCGATGCAGTTGTTGTCTTACCACGTAGCGCTAATCAAAGGTACTGACGTTGACCAACCTCGTAACCTTGCGAAAGCGGTTACTGTTGAGTAATCGTTAGCTTATCTAAGAAAATTAGATAATAAGAAGCCCATCCTGTGATGGGCTTTTTTGTGTCTGCTAGTTAACGATTCGTGTTAGAGCTAGCTGTAGCGTCATTAAGCATTAAGCATT
>NZ_JBFRVX010000890.1:0-3034 GCF_041475345.1 Vibrio sp. 10N.222.48.A3
CACTGAATCTTGAAGATATGAGCATTGATGAAATTGAAACGGAAGCACCACTGTTTGGTGATGGACTTGGATTAGATTCTATCGATGCCCTTGAGCTCGGCCTTGCTATCAAGAAAAAGTACAACATTGTTATCGATGCCGACGATTCAAACACTCGCCAGCATTTTGCATCGGTTGAAAACCTAGCTAACTACATTTCATCTAAAACGAACAACTAGACAGATCTTTATGACACAAGCTAACCAACAAGAAGTATTCAACCAGGTTAAAGATGCGCTTATCGAGCTGTTTGAGCTTGATGCTGAAGATATCACTCCAGAAGCACACCTTTATCTCGACCTCGACCTCGACAGCATTGATGCCGTTGATTTGGTCGTTCACTTACAGAACGTTACAGGTAAGAAGATCAAGCCTGAAGAGTTCAAAGCAGTACGCACCGTTAATGACGTTGTCGAGTCTGTCGTTGAACTATTGAAGGACGCATAATGCGTCCTCTGCTGACTTTACTGTCGGCAATCATACTTTTCACTTATCCAATAGCGGTTTACTTTGGACTCAACAAGTTTGGCCTACAAACCGTTGGTATCGTCTTAGCCGCTATTTTTGCTGTCCGCATTTTCACCGGTGGTCAGGCTAAAATCAAAGAGCTAAAACACCTAGCTTGGATCAGCGGAAGTGCCGGAATTGTTCTGCTGGCATTAGGGTTAACCTTCAAACAGCACGGCTGGCTAACTTATTACCCCGTCATCGTTAATGTTTGTATGCTGGTTGTGTTCGCCTCGAGCCTATGGCAACCGCAAACGATTATCGAGCGGCTTGCTCGCCTCCAAGAGCCAGAACTTCCACAAAGTGGCGTTGATTACACACGAATAGTCACCAAAGTTTGGTGTCTGTTCTTTGTTATCAATGGCTCTATCGCCCTTTACACCTGCTTCCAACCTCTTGAAATATGGACCCTATACAATGGCTTACTCAGCTATGTATTTGCAGGGTTGCTCTTTGCAGGAGAGTGGGTAGTAAGACAGCGCATTCGTCAGAGTTAAATTGTTATGACCCAAACCGTCTCTTACACTTCCTTGTCTGAACTTCTCAGTCAGAACAGATCGCCTGATTGTATTGTCTGCTTTGACGACAATAGCGAGATTTCGTGGCAAACATTTAACGACGACTTATCTCAACTCGTACAGCTTTTATCTTCATCCCCTTTTCAACGAGTTGCGATTTGCACCCAAGACAGCTACCTATTTTCAGTGGCCTTTTTAGCGTGCGCAGCCAGCAACAAACACATCATCTTGCCAGGTAACTATCAACCGTGTGCGCTTGCCGAGCTGAGTGAGCATTTTGACTGTCTGTTGGTCGATGATGCGATTGGTGCAGTGGAAATAAATGAAGTTCGCAATATCCAAACCTTATTAGACACCGAAATACGAGAACCTCTAACCGATAATCTTCCCGCCATTGAGTTAGCAGCAATCCAATTGACCTTGTTTACTTCAGGCTCAAGCGGTACACCAAAAGCAATCCATAAGACCTTAGAACACCTAGATATTGAAATCGCTCAGCTAGATAAAAACTGGGGCGCCTTGCTTAAAGACAACCAAGTCCACAGCACCGTCTCACACCAACATATCTATGGTCTGTTGTTTCGAATCTTATGGCCGCTTTGTTCTAGCGTTCCATTTTCTCGAAACAATCTCGAATACCCGGAACAGATCCTGTCTCACGCTAACAAGCAGAGCGTGCTGATCAGCAGCCCTGCGCTACTCAAACGATTAAAACACGAGACAAAGTCTACGCATCTAGCGGGGGTATTCTCTTCTGGTGGCCCTTTACCTACCGAGTCGGCTCATCAATCACGAGGTCTGCTTGGGCATTTACCTATCGAAGTGTTTGGCAGCACAGAAACCGGCGGCATCGCGTTTCGTCAGCAACAGAGCGTTCAAACACCTTGGCAGCTTTTTGACTGTATTAAGGCCAGTCTCAATAGTGAGAATTGCATTAAGTTATTGTCGCCGTACATCGACAAAAACAACTGGTATCAAACCGCAGACGAGTGCGAAATGGTCTCAGATAATCAATTTATATTGAAAGGCCGAACCGACCGAGTGATCAAGATAGAAGAAAAACGAGTATCACTGGTTGAAGTTGAAAAGCGACTGGAGCAACTACCTTGGATAAGCGAGTGTGTGGTCATTCCCTTTGAAGAGCCTGAACGCTTAATCTTGGCGTCAGTTTTGGTATTATCAGAGGAAGGCCAAGCGACTCTCGCAACCATGAGTAAAGGTAAATTCTGGTTAATGTTACGTTCAGAACTCAGAAAATGGTTAGAGCCAATCGCTATTCCAAGAAAGTATCGTGTTGTTGATGAGATCCCCCTCAACAGCCAAGGCAAGCGACTAACCTCTCACATAGAGCAGCTCGTCAAATCATAAAAATCACTGGTCGCATTTTATACTGAGATTATCTTTTATATTTTTGTCAGAAGACCCATTTTAGCCCAAGGATTCTAAGCACACGCTATGGATAAGAGAAAACCAAACGTCATTGCTGTTGACACTGTAGAGAAAGAATCGACCCTGACACTCCATGTTACCGGAGACATCACCGATTTTAAGGGGCACTTTAAGAGCTTCCCTATTCTTCCCGGTGTGACACAAATTGACTGGGCACTTCACTATGCTGTCCAAGAGTTAAATGTCCCTGGTTACTTTAAAGGTATGGAGGTCATCAAATTCCAAGAGCCTATCCTTCCTGACGCCACAATCCAGCTATCACTCAAATGGGATGCTGACAAAGACAAGCTGAGCTTCAGCTACACCTCAAACAGCGGTGAACAGACCCACTCTTCAGGAAAAATGAAGCTGGGAGAGAAAAGTGAATAGCGCTCCTGCTGAGACTGCTTCTCAACACGTAACAAAAGAAAGCGACTACAAAGCTTGCTTCCTAATTCCGTGCTTTAACCACGGCGAAACCATGCCTGCAGTGGTGTCGTCACTCCATCATTTTGAGTTGCCGATCATCATCGTTGACGATG
>NZ_JBFRVX010000891.1:0-486 GCF_041475345.1 Vibrio sp. 10N.222.48.A3
ATCATCAGACTCAATGATTTCTAAGTAATCGGCCCACTAACCTTTCATACCCCCATACTGCCTCAGAAGTTTGTTCATTAACTGTTCTAGCTTACTTTTTGGCATCACCTGACTCCATTCAACTATTATCCGCTCTAATATTGACCAACAATGTCTTAATAGCAATATTTGTTAGGTGTAGAAATCCGCTTAGAACGACAAGGCATATACAGTTCTGTGGCGTATTCTAATTGAGCTTCCATCCAATAACTTTTCTCTCCTTCCTCCACCTCCCTAATTGGTGGGCTATCTTCAAATACCGACTTCCAATAAGCTAACCGCTCTTGATGCCGAATAAAATCATTTGAGTACAAATTGTCAGCCTCTTGCTTGATATCATTTAAGTCTAGATCTCTACATTCCATCGACCAACCACGGGCACCAGCCGCCCAGAATAAGAATTCATCCACTTTAGTCTTTGAATCATCGCCTTCAAACGTTACCGAG
>NZ_JBFRVX010000892.1:0-348 GCF_041475345.1 Vibrio sp. 10N.222.48.A3
GAAGAATAGCAAACGTAGTAGCTCAATAGTTTCTTTAATTTCTAACGTTTTAGATAGCATGTTTAAAAAACCAGAAAAAATTGAGACAAACTTTGAAGTAATAAAGAAGACCTTAGAATACCTAGGATATGGTAATCGTATTCTTGTCTCGTATCGTTCAAATGTGAAGCTTGATGAAAATGATCTATCTAGGCGTAAAGTTTCTAAGTTACTAACCACATTTGATAATCCTATTTTTAATGAAAATCATATAGGAGGATTCGAGTGGGATAATAAAGTGGATGTTATTTATAATAGTATTCGAGTATTGCTTGATTCCAACAACGGAAAATGGAAAAAGATATTTAG
>NZ_JBFRVX010000893.1:0-3532 GCF_041475345.1 Vibrio sp. 10N.222.48.A3
TTCGTAATACGCCCACCAAGAGCCAAGAATGATCCCTGCGGTTAAAAAAATCCAAGCGACTAGACACCAACTGCGACAATGGGCAACCCAATCAAACTCAATAGGATCAACCAGCAAAGCGGCAACGGCAAATGCCAGCACCACAGAAAAGCCGACATAGCCAAGGTAAAGTAATGGAGGGTGAAAGATCAGACCGACATCTTGCAACATTGGATTAAGGTCACGCCCTTCTAACGGCAAAATCGAATTCATTTCAAATGGGTTTGATGCGAATAAGGTGAACCAAGCAAATATCGCGAGCAGTAGATTCATTACCCACAACACACGGCTTTGGTATTCATTCGAATAGTGTTTTTGTAAGGCAATAACGCCAGACCAGACGCTGATCGTCAGTACCCAAAACAACAAGGAACCTTCATGGCCTGCCCATACGGCTGCAAGCTTAAAAAATGAGGGTAATTGAGTATTTGAATGTTCAGCGACATAGAGGATAGAGAAGTCATCACTGACAAAGGCATAGCCAAGCAATGCGACAGAAGTGACAGAAAACAATGCACTTGAAAGAGAGAAACTGCGGACTAAACTTATATTTTGCGTCCGTTTGTTTAGCATTTGATAAAACGAATGCACACCAATAATGCTACTGAGTACAGCAACCAACACTAAACTAAACAGCCCCAAAGAACCGACCATATCACCTCAATAAGGCTCCGCTAGAGCAGAGCCGATCTGAACACGCATCTCATGTTTACTAAAAGCATGTTCATTAATAAGCAGATGTCTAGTATCCGACATCTGCTCACTAATAAACTTGCGCGAAATTAAGCTATCGTTAACTGCCCTGCATAAAGAACAAAAGTTCGCAGCATTAATACGCCCATTAGGCTTAGCGAAGTCACGGAGAAAATATACACCGAGCTATGGCGGATTGATGTTGGTGTGACGGCATTCAACAACAACGGTAAAACCATACCAACACCGATGACGCCATACCAGAACCAACTCGCCCAGAAACCACTGCCAATTGCGTTCCATACTGCTTGTTCACTTTGACCACCAGCGAAGATCAGCCCAGTAAAGAAAGTGATAAGAACAAACAACTCAAACATCACTACCGGGCGTTCAAATCCGTGGATCCATGAAATACTCGGGCTATGAGGTGATTCTTTAAAGACCAACACACCAAATAAAATACACGCCGCCGCACCCGAAGATAAACTCGAGAACAAGAACAAAATCGGCAGTACTGGGTTATTCAATAGTGGGAAGGTATTTAAAGCTGACAGCAAGAATCCGGTATAAGCGGCAAGCATCAAAGCAAGAACAGCTAAGAATATTTCCAAAGCATTCTCGAACACTTCTAATTTGCCAATCCAGTTCCCGACAAAGTCGAGTCGCCCTTTTAACCATGTTTGGTCACTCAAGAACACGACAATTTGATCTCTAAATATAATGCCGATCCAAAGGAACAAGATCACCATATACACTTGGAATAAGATCACACCCATCGACATCACAGACGTTGGATTATAGAAGATCATGATCTTCCAAAATGACAGTGGTTTTGTCAGGTGGAAAACCAAGATCAGCAAGCCTGAGATGATCCCAAATGGCGCAAGAAAAGCTGTCGCCTTTAACACACCATTATGAGCAGGATCGCCTTCAATAACCTTGCGCTTAAGGTAAATGGAGATCATTACGGCACCCGCCGACATCCCCGCGAGAAATAGATAGATTGCTATAATCCAGTCCCATACCACGGTACCAGACTGAAAAGCTGCGTCCCATGCACTCATAATCAAATCTCCCCTTTTTGGTGTGGCACTTTATAGAGTTTTGGTTGAGTGCCTAGATAGGCTTTATCTCTGTAAACCACCTCGGATTGAAGTACTTGGTTTATCTCACTCTTAGGGTCATTTAAATCGCCGAATGTCAGCGCTTTAGTTGGGCAAGATTCGACACAAGCAGGCAACTTCCCTTGTGCTAGATTGGTATCACGACAGAAGTTACATTTATCGGCTGACTTGTTCTCTGGATGGAAAAAGCGCACTTGATATGGACACGCTAACAAACAGTAACCACAACCGACACACTTCTCTTTGTGGACATCCACAATGCCCGTTTTTTCATCTTTGTAGGCAGCCCCTGTTGGGCAAACCATCACACACGGCGCGTTATCACAATGTTGGCAAGAGTTACGAGTAAAACGGTAATCAACATTTGGATATTCGCCTTGGGGTTCGCTCTTAATAATTTCTAAGCGCGACACGCCTTCAGGTACTTTATTCACTTCACGACACGCTTCTGTACAAGCAGTACAACCAATACACGCGGTTTCGTCATGAATCATTCCATAACGTTTAGCACCATCTTCTTGAACATTGGCCAACGTTTTACGACTTGTCACCGCCGCAGTTCCCGCGACACCCGTGGTAAAAATAACGGCACCAGCGCCTGCTAAAAAGTTTCTTCTTGAGCAGCTCATAGATTACTCCCCTTCTTTCTTCTGGTTGAAGTCTGAATGGCAATCCACACACAGCTTAATGGTTTGCTTTTTATCTAAGCCCAACACCTTTGCTTCAGTCGCATGAACATCATGGCAGTTTGAACACGTTAAGTTTTGCGCGTGAACATCGTGGGTCCAGCTAGCTTCACGCAGATCATCAGGTTTGTGACAATCGATACATTGGCTATTGGCATCCAAAATTAAGCTAGGATCGAGGAAAACCTTTTCGGTTCCTGGTTGTGATTGAGCCGCGCGATACTTCACCACTTCTGGTGCACCTTCACGGTGATCGGGGCTAATTGAACTATGACAATCGGTACAATTTACTTCACGGCCAAGTAAAGCGTGTGCACTTTCACCATGTGAACCCAATACCGTTTCTTTTGAATCTTTATGGCATTGAACACACTTGTAGTCTTTGTCGCGGATTAATTCGACTTCATGTCTTGTTGATTCTCCTACTGGCGTAACAGCAGGCTCAGCAACAGCATGAATGGAATAACCATAGAGGCAGAATGCTAGAAGGGATTTAAGCATTATGACTATGGCCAATTTAATATTGCCCATTTTATCCTTTCCTTATACCGGCATTATTTAACTCTCAACTAAATAATATTCCGGTTAAACAAAAGTACCCTTAAACGATATTATTACCGCTTAAATGATATCAATTCTTATTTTGGATAAGCCACAACGCTTTCTATAGTTAGAATATACCTCTAATTAGGTAATACGAAATTTGGATAGGTTAATCTGTGAACGCAATCACCCTATTTATACCATGGTCAATCTAGGTAATTGATTGTTATATATGATAATAATTCTCAATTAAATTTTAATACCACTAACCACCAATACCTCTTTAGGGGTATATAAACTTCAACGTGATTGAAGTCACTACCGTTAATTGATCTAAGACAAGCTATATCCAACACGTAACAAAATGTGTTTGTTTATGAATTAATATAAACAGGAATTCTCCAGTTCTTAATTTGAATAGCAAACTCACAACGCTTGGTATAAGAA
>NZ_JBFRVX010000894.1:0-3458 GCF_041475345.1 Vibrio sp. 10N.222.48.A3
ACGTTCTACAACGCTAGCGTATCTTTTCGCTAGCGTTATAATCGGCTCCTCTTTTTAACCCAGGGTGAACCACATGATTTCAAAACTACCTCGCTGGGTTGAATACGGCGCCTTACTGTTAGCGGGCCTTGCTGGCAGCGTTAATGCTATTGGTTTACTCGGCTTCCAACATCAAGCTATCTCCCATATTTCAGGCACCATGTCTTTACTTGGCAGCAGCCTGCTCACGCCGACTTCAACTTCTATGCACCTCCTGCTAATCATTATGAGCTTTATGCTAGGTGCCGCGTTCAGCGGATTCTTTATCGAAAATCAAGCATTGAAGTTAGGACGCCGTTACGGTGTTGCGCTATGTATTGAGGGTGGATTGCTGTTCTTGGCGCTTTGGGCACTGTTACAAGGCTACACTTCAGGCCAGTATTTCGCTTCAGCCGCGTGTGGTTTGCAGAACGCAATGATCACCACCTATAGCGGGGCGATCATTCGCACCACACACATGAGCGGGATCATCACAGACCTTGGGATCATGATTGGCGCACGCTTAAAGGGGATGCCTTTTGACCGCCGTAAAGCCAAACTTCTTATGTTCATCGTTGTTGGCTTTCTGTTTGGTGGTTTAAGTGGTGCTTGCCTGTTCCAGCGCTTTGAAATTTTGGCACTGGCTTTCCCTGCCTCTTTCGCGTTCATTGTCGCGTTTAGCTACTGGCTCTACCTAACTTATCGAACTGAAGCCTCAGTAAATTTATAAACGCCTAGTAATAACCATGAGAATATGTAACATCTGCAACACTTTATTCTAAACTCATAATTTGTTGCAGAATAACCTGCGTGAATATTTAGCGATATTTGATGAATAGTATTGCAAGTGATATTAATACTCGGTAATCTTGCACCCAATGAGAAAATACGGATGTTTAGAGAATAAAAATGCCAAGGATGTGGCTTTTTTACATGTAGAAATACGAGAATAATTAACATGTCTAACAACACGAATACTGCTCAACCAGAGAAATCTAAAGGCAGTTTCTGGGTTTTCTTAATCCCATCTCTGATTGGTTTGTTCCTCTTCATGGCGCCAATTAGCTACCAAGGTGATCTCACGATCCCTGTCGCTATTCTAGCCAAATCAATTCAAGCGGTTTTCGGTGAGTCTCTAGTTGCTATTATCACTGCAATCGTTGCCTTCATGTCTGTAGCTTCCGTGTTAAGCACCATTTTCAAACCTACATTCATTAAATCGAATTCATTTCTAAACGGCCTTTTCAACCCATCTCCACTGTGGTTGTTGGTTCGTATTATCGGTGGTGCTGCAGCATTCATGGCTTTCTTCCAAGTTGGCCCTGAGTTTATCTGGGAAGAAAACACCGGTGGTCTCGTGTTAGAGGGCCTATTGCCGACTCTATTTTCAGTATTCATCTTTGCCGGTTTACTATTACCACTTCTACTTAACTTCGGTTTGTTAGAACTGTTTGGCACCTTACTAAGTAAAGTGATGCGTCCAATCTTCAACCTGCCGGGTCGTAGTGCTATCGATTGTATGGCTTCTTGGTTAGGTGACGGCAGCGTTGGTATCCTGCTTACAAGCAAACAGTACGAGAAGAAATTCTACACTCAACGTGAAGCCGCTGTTGTTGGTACGACTTTCTCAGCAGTATCTATCACGTTCAGCCTTGTAGTGATTGCTCAAGTAGAACTAGAGCACCTATTCCTACCCTTCTACGCAGCAATCTGCTTAGCAGGTATTGTGGCCGCGGTAATCATCCCTCGCCTTCCTCCACTGAGCATGAAGAAAGACACCTTCATTGATGGTACAAAACCTCACAAAGATGCTGATGCAATCCCAGCGGGTCACTCGACTTTCTCTTGGGGTCTTGAACTCGCGGTAAATAAGGCATCACAAGTGAAGTCTGCTAAGTCTGTATTTGGTGAAGGCATTCGTAACGCAGTCGACATGGTATTCGGCGTTCTTCCTGTTGTAATGGGGCTAGGTACAATGGCATTGGTAATTGCAGAATACACCTCTGTGTTCTCATTCCTAGGCCAGCCTTTCATTCCATTCCTTGAGCTACTTGGTGTACCTGAAGCGGTTGCAGCATCTGAAACCATTGTTGTTGGTTTTGCGGATATGTTCATCCCAGCGATCCTTGCCGCTTCTATCGACAACGAGATGACTCGCTTTGTTATTGCAGCAATGTCGGTAACTCAGCTGATCTACATGTCTGAAGTGGGCGCTCTGCTTCTAGGCAGTAAGATTCCCGTGAATATCCTTGAACTGTTTATTATTTTTATTCTACGTACGTTAATTACACTTCCGGTTATCGCTGGTGTAGCGCATCTAATATTTTAAATTAGACGCACTGATACAGTGTAATAAATAACCTGATTTATAATAGCCTCACTTTTGTGGGGCTTTTTTTGCCTAATATATTCACTCTCCGGTTTAAAATACATACACTCTCCTGTTTGAAATATCGCCAATATACGAATTGAGAATATCATTTGATTTCATATTAATTCCCTTACACCTCTCCCTTATATAGTAAATCATACGCATATTAGCCTAATTAATACCCTCCTCACTTTGTTTGCCTTTGATTAAGCCAACTCTTTAACTCATTGAACCAAAAAACAAAAGTAGCAAGTATGTAATTAACTGAGTTTTACGTTGTGCGGGTTGTTGTATTTTTGTAGTCTATTTTGTGAAATTACATTCAAGTAAATCCCAACAATGTCGATATATATATAATTACAAAAACACGATTAGCTTTAGTTTTCGCAAAGCTTGTGAGAAGAGGAAAACACAATGAAATTTAGCCATAAGGTGGTTGCAGCATCATCAGCCTTGCTATTAGTGACAGTATCATTGCTTTCAATACAGCAACTTTACACCGTAAAAAGTGCTGTAGAGAACCACGTCAATGCAAGCCTGAAAGAGATGGTCTCTGGTATTAAGAACACCGTAGCATCAGAGATGAATGCTAAGAAAGCACTGGCTCAGTCGACGACTGAAGTCATTGAAATCAACCCTCAAGATCGTACCTACGTTCAAAACATCCTAGAAAAGCCAAAACTTAAAGGCAGTTTTCTCGCGGTTGGTTTTGGTTATGACGCAAACGGTTTCGTGATTGAGAATGATGACGGTTGGGACGCGGGGCCAGATTATGACCCACGAATCCGCCCTTGGTACATTGATGCTAAATCCAAAAACAGTTTAGTTGTGACAGCTCCTTATGTGGATGCATCAAGCAAAAAAGTCATCATCTCAGTGGGTACGCCAGTTAAAGACAACGGCCGCTTTACTGCGGGTATGTTCTACGACCTAGAACTGACCAACCTTGCGACCTTGGTAAACCAAGTGAACTTGTTTGACGCGGGTTACTTATTCCTAGTCACTGCCGACGGCACGACGATTGCTCACCCTAATGCTAAGAACAATGGCGAAACGCTATCAAGCTACC
>NZ_JBFRVX010000895.1:0-2359 GCF_041475345.1 Vibrio sp. 10N.222.48.A3
CTTGGTGGCGCGGTTAAAAACGTTATCGCCATTGGTGCTGGCATGTCGGATGGTATTGGTTTTGGTGCCAATGCACGTACTGCACTTATCACTCGCGGTCTAGCTGAGATGAGTCGACTAGGCGCAGCTCTTGGTGCGCAACCAGAAACCTTCATGGGCATGGCTGGATTGGGTGACCTAGTGCTAACCTGTACTGATAACCAATCACGTAACCGTCGCTTTGGTTTGGCACTTGGCGCAGGTAAAGATGTAGATACAGCACAAGACGAAATTGGCCAAGTAGTGGAAGGTTATCGCAACACCAAAGAAGTTTGGTTACTATCAGAACGTATGGGCGTTGAAATGCCCATTGTTGAACAGATTTATCAAGTGTTGTATCAAGGGAAAGATGCACACCTAGCAGCACAAGATCTGCTTGCTAGAGACAAAAAGTCAGAAAGATAGTAAGAGCAGATACGAAATTAGAGTAAGCGAGATACGAAGAGAGTTAGAGGTACGGGTAATCAAGATGCGAATAGCATAAAGTAAATGACCCGAACAAAGTTCTCCAACTCGCTCGTACCTCACTCTTGAAGATGACGTTAGTATAATGCTCGTCATTGAAGAATGAAGTATCTGGAATCTCATTTACGCTAATTGGCTTTTCTAAGCTCTTCATATCTCTCATCTCGCTACGCGTATCTGGTTTAAAGGAATGGATGGAAAAATGAAACACTGTGAACAGCAAAAAGTTTGGCAATGCATAGTGAAGGAAGCTCGACAGCAGTCAGAGCAAGAACCTATGCTTGCGAGTTTTTATCATGCCACGATCATCAACCATGAAAGTTTAGGCGCAGCCCTTAGCTACATCCTAGCAAACAAGCTAAAGACGGCTTCAATGCCAGCAATGGCAGTACGTGAAGTGGTTGAACAAGCATTTAAGCAGGATCAATCGATTATTGATGCGGCAGCTTGTGATATTTGCGCGACGGTAAATCGAGATCCTGCGGTCGAGATGTACTCGATGCCTCTACTTTATCTGAAAGGCTACCACGCTCTGCAAGGTTACCGAGTAGCTAACTGGTTGTGGAAACAAGGGCGTATCGCACTTGCTACTTACCTACAAAACCAAATTTCAGTTGCTTGCCAAGTTGATATTCACCCAGCGGCTCGTATCGGTAAAGCTATCATGCTCGACCACGCCACTGGTATCGTGATTGGTGAAACTGCTGTCGTCGAAAATGATGTATCGATCCTTCAAGACGTTACCCTTGGTGGTACTGGTAAAGAAGGCGGCGACCGTCACCCCAAAATCCGCGAAGGCGTAATGATTGGGGCCGGAGCTAAAATACTCGGCAACATTGAAGTAGGTGAAGGCGCGAAGATTGGTTCATGCTCTGTGGTACTACAAGCCGTGCCACCTCATACAACAGTCGCAGGCGTTCCTGCAAAAATTGTCGGAAAACCGAAAACAGATAAACCATCTTTAGATATGGACCAAGGCTTCAATGGTCGCTCGCAAAATTTCATTCATGGTGATGGAATATAAGAGCTGATTCTAGGTTCGATGAGCCGAGATACGAAAGACTTAAGAGCAGATGCTGAAAACTAATAAGAGCAACATGACGATAATGATGAAACCAGTCCAAGTAATTAGCACTGTTCTTTTGATATCTTCCAGCCTTTGCGCTGTTCTTTTCTCTGCATCGCCACTTGCCGCATCGAAAGGGGAGCTGAAAGGTGTGTCGAGTGAGATATCTCGTCAACAAAAAACACTATCCTCACAACAGAAGAAGCTCGACAATTTACAGGCAAACCTCAAGCAACAAGAGCTCTCTATCTCCTTGCTTGAAAAAGCCATTAAAACAAGTAAAAAACAACTCAATACCGCCAATGCTAATGTTGCTAGCTTAGATAATAAGATTAAAGCGCTTACAGCACAGAAAAAAGCCCATACCGACAAGTTAGAGCAGCTGATTCAGACTTACTACATGACCAGCAGAGCCAAAGCCTCTTCTCACATCTTAAATACTGGCGTTGAAGAGGACCGCATTAGTCACTATTACCAACACCTCGCCAAAGCGCGATCTGCAACAATCAAAACGATCGAACAAACTCAACTTGAATTAGAAGAAAGCCATAAGCAACGCCAACTTGAGCAAGAACAAATAGCAACGCTGTTAAATCAACAGGTAGCAAAGCGCAACAAACTATCGCAGACCCAAACACAGCGTAAAAAGACTGTCGGCAGTATTAAGAAAAACATCTCTGGCGACAAAAATTACTTAGCCGAACTTCAACGTAATGAAACTCGCCTAAAAGCCGAAATAGCGAAAGCAGAAAAAGCCGCACGAGAGAGACGCAATGCTGTCCCTATGGA
>NZ_JBFRVX010000896.1:0-332 GCF_041475345.1 Vibrio sp. 10N.222.48.A3
AGTATTCGAAGTAGAACTACTAAACATCGATAACGCTGAAGCAGCTCCTGCACAATAATATCGGTTAAAAGCCTCGTGCTAAAATACGTTGATTGAATAAAAAGCCTAACTTTAAGTTAGGCTTTTTTTATGACTTGAATATGAGTATTTGATTTTTAAACTTGTTCTAAATCACTAGTTGCAATGTTAGCTAGGTGTGCAATTAAAATTTTCTGATAAACTTACATAAATTTGTTGATTTTTCACACGAAGGTAAGGAATAAGTGACTACTACAGAAACAGTCAATGCGGACATGTTACTCGAAATGGAATCAGTCCATGTCATGCCATTC
>NZ_JBFRVX010000897.1:0-2006 GCF_041475345.1 Vibrio sp. 10N.222.48.A3
GTCATCATGGTCGTGTTCAGCGTGTTCAGCGTGGTCATGGCCTTCATGGTCATCATGATCGCCTTCCAAGGTGTTCGTCACCGACTTGAACTTCAGAGTACAGCTTGCATTTTTGAAACCAAATAGCTCATCTGGCTTGTTTAATTGCGCAATCGCTTGTTCAAATACTTTCTTTTGCTCAGCAGTTTCTGGAGCATGTTCAAAGCCAACCACATCAGCGCCGGGAGCTGTTACTTCAACAAGTAGTTCTTGCCCATCTTGAGCGATGTTCACCTCAACTTTACCGTGCACGTGTGCTTCGTGAGAGCGGAATTCTTCGTTAGCTAGAACATTAGTAGAGACAGTCATACCGATAACAACGGCTAGAATAGTAGGTTTCATGTTTTTTTCCTGAATAAAGGTTAATTAAAAAGTAGTGGTAATTAAGAAATCTTTACAGGAGGTGAACGTGCTAAATAAGCGAAATACAGGCGCTGTAACGAAATGACTGACTCTGTGATAGCGACAGTAAATTCCGAATGGAACTCTGGGATCTGTGGAAGTGAATGCGCCGTTATGAACTGATTTATCGAAAACAGCTCACAGTGATGTGAAGAGTGATGATGTGGGTCGATATCTACAATATGTGTCGCTGCTAACACGCTCAACATGAGCATCAGCCCAAGCAAGAAGCCTGTTTTACGTTTCACATTATTAGGTGTGTTTTTCCACATCAGGATGATTAACCACAGAATTAAAAAAGGATACTGTTATAATATAACAATATCCTTTGGTCAGGTCTCGAAAAAGACGCGAATATCTTATTAAAGGCTCGCTTTAATCAACTCAATAACTTGAGTGACTTCTGAGTCGTTTAATGCCCCTTCTTTAACAAACAATATTTTACCTTGCTTGTCTTGAACGATAATCGCTGAGCTCTCTTCTTTTAAAGCCCATGATGACGCTACGGTTCCGTCTTCATCTAGCACCATAGAAGACCATGGAAATTCTTCTTTGCTACTTTCTGCTGACGATTTAACAAAAGACCCAGTTCCCCAAATCGCATCATCTTGGTTGATGATGGTAGTGGTTTGGTAGCTGTCTTCTGCGAATTTCGATGCTGTAATTGCTGCCATCAGTTGTGCGTTGAGCTCTTTCGAGCTGCTACGGCCAGCAATAGCTTGAACGACGCGAACTTTACCTAGAAGATCATTGGTTGCCCAAGCTTGATATCCAGTATTTCCGTCGTTTAGTACGATTTCACCATAGTTGCTAACATCGACAGCAGGCAGAGTTGCACCGACTGATAGATTATGAGCATTGGCGAAAAGTGGAGAGGCTGCGGCTAAAAAAGCCAGTAGAGTTTTGTTTTTCATTATATTTTTGTTCCGCTTATTGGTTTGCTCTGGAAGTATAATATGAAATTTGAAAAATGCCTCTTTAACTTTTTTATCGTACGGTGTGGAAATAAGTTGCAGGCTTGTTACCAAAAGGTATAATGCATCAATATCGAGATGAACAATAGATTATCTTGCTGTTTGCTAAAGGAATTAGCGATTTAATGTGCTTTGAATACGTTGGTGTTCAGGTACGTGGCTGTAGTACTCAAATGGAATTGAGGTTGTATTATGTTAAGAAAATTTTCTACTTACCGTCCACATCAGGTGGCGCGTTTCGTTAAAGTCCTGTTCAAAGGCCAGTTTGCTATAGAGGGTATCGGAGAGTTTCGCTTCGACCAAGGCAAGGTGCTTCTTCCTGAAGTTTCAGACAAACAAAAGCTAACGATTTTTAAAGAAGTTAACGGCACCATTGCTGCGCTGCCGGTGTAACTGACTGTTATAGATTTGCATTTCGTCAAATAGATTTCCAATGAAAAAGGGCTTCCTAGCGGAAGCCCTTTTTTAATGGATGTTGTTCTAGTTTGTATGCCTAATACCAATCGTAGTAAATAACTGTTCATCTTAGCTGGTTAAAACACTCGATAACATCGTTAGAAATTTTGATTGTAGAATAACTACTTATCGAAA
>NZ_JBFRVX010000898.1:0-3275 GCF_041475345.1 Vibrio sp. 10N.222.48.A3
AGCTCAGCTGGATAGAGCACCTCCCTTCTAAGGAGGTGGTCGAAGGTTCGAATCCTTCAGGGCGTACCACTATTTAAAGAAACCCGATAACTCTCTGAGTTGTCGGGTTTTTTGCATTTCAGAACGACTTAATCTATCAAAACCATGTTTTGTATTTCGATGCCTCTGTCTTTTGTCTTTTGCTAAACGGCCACTAGCTGTGGGGTATATCTAAGACCTAACATACTGCACCCATCTTCCAAATAACCGTCGGTGACAACGTTGAAGCCGAATTTACCATAGTAGTTTTTGAGGTGTGCTTGTGCCGAAATAAAAATTGAACAGTCAGGATACACCTCGCGGGTCGTATCAAAGCTTACTTGCATCAGCTGGTTACCAATCTGTTTACCGCGATAACCCTTTGCTACGATCACTCGCCCGATACAAACATCATCCGCATCAGAATCAAGCAGAGGGAGAACATCTACTGGGTATCCAAGCTTCTGAGCCATAATTCGACTGTAAGCTACTAGTTGCCCGTTCTCATAACCCATGACGTGATAGGTTTCTGGATGGCTATCTTTGCCGTCTAGATCACTATAGGGTGTGTTCATATCGACGATAAAAATATCGACTCTTTGCTGTAAGAAATCATAGAGCTCTTGAACAGACAGCTCCGAAAATTTTTTAACTCTCCACTCGATCATCACTTTTCTCCTTATTATTTTGGGCTACAACATAGAGAGTATTCAAACCGAGTTCATTAACCTTTGTTAACTGGCCATGAAACTATTCAAAATCACCACTTTAAAGCACCACTCATTTCCCCTCGTTATTCATTTCATTCGGCTCATGTAATAGAAAGTTAAAATTGTTGGTTTTTTGGGGTTTACATCATTTGGTAATAAAGCCAATATGAATTCACGAAGAATAGACAAGTAAAGCTGTTAGCCCGTAGGTTTAGGAATCAAACCTTCTGCTCAATGGCTGATTTAGAGGAAGTAATGGCAGGAAACAGTATCGGACAACATTTCCGCGTGACTACGTTCGGAGAAAGTCACGGTATCGCACTAGGATGTATCGTAGATGGGTGCCCACCAGGATTAGAAATTACCGAAGCAGACCTTCAAAGAGATTTGGATCGTCGTCGCCCAGGTACTTCTCGTTATACAACGGCTCGCCGTGAAGCGGATGAAGTAAAGATTTTATCCGGTGTATTTGAAGGCCAGACTACGGGTACTTCTATTGGTCTATTGATTGAAAATACAGACCAACGCTCTAAAGACTATTCCGAAATTAAAGACAAGTTCCGCCCTGGCCATGCTGATTATACCTACCATCAAAAATACGGTGTGCGTGATTACCGAGGTGGCGGTCGCTCTTCTGCTCGTGAAACTGCAATGCGTGTTGCGGCAGGTGCGATTGCGAAGAAATACCTTAAGCAAGAATTTGGTGTTGAAATCCAAGCTTATCTTTCTCAAATGGGTGATATCTCAATTGATAAAGTGGATTGGAACGAGATCGAAAACAACGCTTTCTTCTGTCCTGATGCCGACAAAGTACCTGAATTTGATCAACTGATTCGTGATTTGCTAAAAGAAGGCAACTCGATCGGTGCGAAGATTCAAGTAGTTGCGACTAAAGTGCCTGTAGGCCTTGGTGAGCCAATCTTTGATCGTCTAGATGCAGACATCGCGCACGCTCTAATGAGCATCAATGCGGTGAAAGGTGTTGAGATTGGTGATGGCTTCGATGTCGTTAATCAACGCGGTAGTGAACACCGTGATCCATTAACTCCGGAAGGTTTCAGCAGCAACCATGCTGGCGGTATCTTAGGTGGTATTTCTACTGGCCAAGATATTGTGGCAAGCATTGCGCTTAAACCAACATCAAGCATTACCGTTCCTGGTGACACGATCACTAAAGACGGTGAAGCAACGCAGTTAATCACTAAAGGCCGTCACGATCCATGTGTTGGTATCCGTGCAGTGCCTATTGCTGAAGCGATGCTGGCTATCGTGTTGCTTGACCACTTACTGCGTCACCGTGGTCAAAACTTTGGTGTGACAACAGAAACGCCAAAAATCTAGTTCTGCTTCGTTTTATTCAGAACAGATTTGAAACTGATTTGAGAGAAACCAAAAAGGGTTGCTTCGTAATGAAGCAACCCTTTTTATATTCTGCGTCATTGAGAATATATTATCTAATGCACAGAGCTTTCCGGATCAAGCTGGAACGAAGGCAAGCGCCATTTGAATCTCACTGCTGCCATGCGCAGTAAATAGCCTACAACCAATGTCACGATCGTCGCGGTCACATCGTTTATGCCTAGTTCAAGAAGACCTAAGTACAAGCCTGAAGCGACAAGGGCGACAGATGCATACAACTCTTCATGCAAGACTAGTGGCGTTTGACGACAGATAAGATCGCGCAGTAGGCCACCAAACACGCCAGTCACTAATGCAGACACCATACAAATCATTGGGTGCAGACCCATGGTCATCGCTACTTTAGTACCAATGATACTAAATACGATAAGCCCCAGCGCATCCAAACGAATGAACAAGCCTTTTAGCTTGATTACCCATTTGGCTAATCCCGTTGTGATAACACCAGCAATACAAGTGATCGCCAGGTACTGGGGGTTTTCAACCCAGCCTAAAGGGTAATGGCCGAGTAAAATATCTCTTACTGTACCTCCGCCAATTGCCGTTGCACTCGCAACCAGCATTACACCAAACCAATCCATTTTTTGTTTGCCAGCACTGAGAGCACCGGTCATGGCTTCTGCCGTGATGCCAATGATATACAAAACACTTAGTAGCATTGCTGTAACTCTATAATTTAGGTCTATAAATTGGAGTCTTATAGGCCATAGGGATATAAAAATGAAGCGCGAGTGTAGTAGTAAAAACACTGATTGACGAATGAATATTTGTACCGTGAATAGGCATTTCAGATTAGCTAAACTAATCATTCACCTCAAAGTGGTGTAATCTGGGAGCAGCAATCGATTGTCATCGTAAAGTATTATGATCAACCTAATGTCATTGCCAGTGATAGGGCTTTACCGAGCGCTTAAAAAAACGCAAAATGCCCCAGTTCTTTTTACTTAAATTTGATCTTATGACACACGAATACCCAGACATCATCGACATTTTCAATCAAACCTTTTTCGAGAGCTTCAATACTAAGCTAGAACTGGGAGCGGACGAGCCTATATACCTGCCAGCCGATGAGGAGATTCCTCATCACCGTATCGTTTTTGCTCGTGGCTTTTATGCTTCAGCACTTCA
>NZ_JBFRVX010000899.1:0-3467 GCF_041475345.1 Vibrio sp. 10N.222.48.A3
AGTACTAAAAGGGTAAGAATACCAGTATTAGCAGCCTGAATAAACGGCTAGCCTCTGATCACTTACGCTTTACCGTGTCCAAATCACAGCTATGTCAATTTTCTTGCTTTGCTCTCTGTTGTCGCGGAAAGATCTATACTGTTGGTACTTTGGTTTTTATACTGTAGTTATTCAATGTATAGGACGCAGTGGCATGAATCGTCGTCAAAAGAAAAAACAGAAAGTAGACCACTTAGCAGAGTTCAAGGACCGACTGAATCAGGTCAAAGAGAAACTAAGCTCGATCGATCTAAAGAAAATGAAAACCTCAACAGTGCAAACTTGGGGATCATTGCCGAAATTACACCAGAAATTATTGATGGTGATTTCGCCGATCATATTAATCTTATTGTTTGCACCGCTACCAGAGCCTAAAGTAGACAACGCACCAGCAACATCTCGTGTTGAGCTTGAGATAAATACTGTTGGCTTAAGCGAGCAGAAAAATGCTAAAAGTAATTCTTCTGAGCCAACCAGTTGGCAAGAGTATCTTGTTAAGCAAGGAGATACGTTAGCTCAAGTGTTCCGAAATAATGATCTACCGCTGTCTGATCTTAACGCTTTGGTTCGTATTGAAGGTGCAGACAAGCCGCTTAGCCAGATTCGTAAAGGCCAGCTGGTTCGATTCAAACTAGCCGAGACTGGGCAACTAGACATTCTTCAGCTTGAGAAAGGCAATACTTCGGTGATGTTTTTCCGGTTATCAGATGGTGGCTTTGGTCGCAGTAAATAGATGAATAGTGAACCTGAGTTAAAGCACTTCACCAGACACATATAAACGATAGAAAAGAGCTAAGCATTAGCTCTTTTTTTTGGTCGCTTGAAAGGGGCGAGTGGCAAGATGATGAGCATAATACCGATAAAGGTTAACGTATCTGGTATCTCATCAAACCATATTGCACCTATTAACGCGACAAACACCAGTCCTGAATACTCAGCCAAGGCAATTTGGCTAGAGTGTGCTTTTTGGTAGGCAGCAACCGCAAGGCCGTTGTAACTCAAGATTAACGTTGCACTGAGTGCTATGTATCCCAAATGCTCCACCGATACCGGTTGCCAGTATAGGAAGCACAGTACCAATGATGCTGGAATAGAGAATAACGTTGTCCACCACAGCGTAGTGATCACCGTTTGCTCACTCGGAAGCTTTCTTACCAATACATTGAACAGTGCGAGCGTCAGAGCTGTGCCTAATGCAAACAATGCAGCCCAATGAAATTGCGATGGCCTCAAGACAATCAATGCACCAATAAAACCGATAGTGGTGGCGATGACCTTGCCAAGTGCTGGTTGCTCTTTCAGTAGAAACATAGATAGAGGCAGCATCAATAAGGGCGCGACATAAAATACAGCGTTGGCGGTAGCCAAAGATAAGTGGGTAATCGCGACAACCATACATCCACTGCCAATTAGTATTAGCTGTCCGCGTATGATGGTCACTTTGGCTTGCTGTAAGCGTCGTTGTTCCTTTTTCTGCTGTAGCCACAAAGGGGTGATGATGAGCAGAGATATCAACTGTCGGAAAAAAATATACTGAAGAGGTGGCACTTCGCCATTCAACAGTTTTACCGCTACGTCGGAAAGCGAGGCAAACAAGTTACCTGCAATCAGCAATAGGATACCGACAGTGATATTCGACATCACTTCTCTAATCTCATATCAACGTGCGGAATATCGTCTTCCAAGTACATCTCAGAGATCGTTTTGAAGCCGTGGCTCGCATAGAAGTTTTCTAGGTGTTGTTGCGCACCAATATCGATAGTCGTGCTCGGCCAAAGAGCCTCACAGCGTGTTAACGCTTCTTTTATCAATTGATGCCCTAAACCATCGCCTCTTGCCGATTGCTTAGTCGCCACTCGGCCGATGCTCGTGTAGTCGTAAGAAGTTCCTGGTGGTAACAAGCGTGCACACGCCACTAACTCTTCATCAGCATAGCCAAGCAAGTGTTCAACACCTGCGAGTGTATCTTTACCATCGAGCTCTGGATAAGGGCAATTTTGCTCAACGACGAACACATCTACTCGTAATTTAAGTAGTTGATAAAGCTGTTGTGTTGAAAGTTCAGAGAAGGGAATTGAGTGCCAAGTGATCATGTTTACATCCAGAGGTTATCGATGCCCTGAATGTACTATGTGCGATGATTGTTGGCATTAACTATTGTTAATTCGACCTTTGATTCTGCTCAGGCTGATCGCGGTTATACCGAGGTAAGCAGCAATTTGATTGTCGTTCAAGCGCTGTTCAAGGTCGGGATAATGTTCGCAGAAAAGTTGATAGCGTTGCTCTGGAGTATAGAGCAGCATAAAGCGTTCTTTGTTTTCCTTATGCATCAGCTGAGTTTCTAATAACTTTAAATACAAAGGGTTGTTTGATGCGCGCCACTCGATAACTGCGTTCATTGGCAGTTCTAACATAGTAATTGGTGTGAGCGTTTCTAATAGGTAAGGGGACGCTTGGTTTTTTATCAGACTCTCAAAGCCGATGATCCAATCTTGTTCCCAGTAGAACTCTTTGCTGTATTGCTTGCCGTCATCAGTGAGATAACAAGCGTGGCACAAGCCTTCAAGTACAAAGTAGATTGAACTCGCCATTTCACCTTGATTGATCAGGATGTGTCTGGTTGGTAGCTCAAGTGGTTTCGCGACGGCTAATAGAGATTCAATCTGACTTTCAGAGAAGTCGAAGCTTTGTAGTTGTTCGATAAAAGAGGTGTGCATGGAAATAACCTAACCCAAATAAGTGTCGAAATCATCGCACTTATTTGAGTTTAGGTACAGAGCGGGCTAAATCAGCGTCGAGCGTGCTGTGCTAGATAATCTTGAGCAAGTTCTCTACCCATGTATTTACCAAGAGTTTTCAGTGGTACTTTCTTAAGGTTAACCACAATCAAGCCATCCAGAGCATCATTAAATGATGGGTCGACGTTAAAGCACACCAACTTACCGTTCATCCCTAGGTATTGGCGGAGTAGTACTGGCAGGCCTTTTCCTTGCTCCATACGCGCTAACACTTTAGAGAGCAGAGGAACACTCGCCAATGACGATAACAGATGATTTTGCCAGAACACATGATTACTGGTATTGAGTGGTGAAGAAGGAGAAACCAGGTTTGCTTTTTCTTCGTCATAATGATGTATCGATAAGGTCGTCGCAATCAACAGACGCGCATTGTGGCTGTAATCATTACTGATACTGACTGGGCCGAATAGGTGAGTGTATTGAGGATGACGATACACGAAGGCCGCGATACCTTTCCACAATAGTAATAGTGAGTTAAGGCTCTTTTGATAAGGCTTGCTCACTACAGAACGCCCAAGCTCGATACTGTTGTCTAGGGTATCGATGAATTCTTGATTGTAGTTAAACAGACTACGGGAATAGAGTTGGTCAAGCCCGTGCTCAGCGATCAACTTGTCGACCATACCAAGT
>NZ_JBFRVX010000900.1:0-1030 GCF_041475345.1 Vibrio sp. 10N.222.48.A3
GATATAACTAAAATCGTTAAACAGATTAGGCCGCTAATTGTTAGCATAATCTTATTTTTGACGGTCATCAGAGCATTTCCTTAACAGTTGTTGCTTATTTTATTGACTAAATTATCCGTATGCTAACATAGGGTTACAATTTATTTGTTGGTCGTTTTGTAAGGGAACGTCGTTACAAACAAGCAGTGTGAATACTTATGCGTGGGATTTACAGTGAATAGGGTATCTACACAAATTTGATGGGTTTTAATTGATTTTGATGGTGCGTATTTTTCTACTTCCTAGGCGGAATTAGCACAAATAAGTACCTTTTAATCTATTTTTGGTGTGAATGTGTTGCTGAAGTAAGCGTATAGAAAGGATTGGGATGCAAGGGGAGATAACCCCAAACACCCCAAATTTTGGCCTAAAATTTAAGTGACAAAATTTTGACTAGTTGTGACCGAACTGTTTTGCAGCGTAAGCAACACGCTCCGCAGGTTTTGGATATTCAGCAGGCGTGCCAAGGTTTTCAATATGATGCAGTCTAGGAAGTAGCCCCGCGCCGTTCGCTATTTGGATAGCTAAACCAGGTCGAGCATTAAGTTCTAGTACCATAGGGCCTTCTTCTTGGTCTAATACCATGTCAGTACCCATATAGCCTAAGCCCGTCATTTCCCAAGCACTTGATGCTAGAGTTAACAGCTTTTCCCAGTGAGGAACTTGTAATAACGCGAGTTCTTTACCCGTATCTGGATGGTGTGTAACAGGCTGATCGAACTGAACCGCTCGAACCGCTTTACCTGTCGCAATGTCTATACCCACACCAACAGCACCTTGGTGCAAGTTAGCCTTACCATCTGAATCTGAAGTGGACAGACGCATCATCGCCATCACAGGGTAGCCTTTGAATACGATGATTCGTACGTCTGGCACACCTTCGTAGCTGAAGCCTTCAAAACACTCATCAAACTTGATGAGGTTTTCAACTACGGCCACATCGTTCTTGCCACCCAGCGAGAAAAGGCCCGCGAGCGCGTTACTGATATGG
>NZ_JBFRVX010000901.1:0-507 GCF_041475345.1 Vibrio sp. 10N.222.48.A3
CAAACGTTACCTACCATGTCGTAGAAACCCGTTGGCGTTGGCAAGAATGATTTTACAGGAGAAGTACTGACGTTTGACCACTGTGTACCAGACCAACCAGTATTAGCTCTACCTGAACGGAATTTGTTGCCCCACCAGAAGCTGGTATCTTGACCCGCTCTTGCCGCCGCTTCCCACTCTTGTTGTGTTGGTAGGCGGTAAGTAAAGCCTGTTTTTTTAGATAACCAACGTGTGTACGCTTTCGCATCGCTTTGGCTGACGCATACAACGGGTGAGTTATCGACTTGCTTGAAACCAGGAGCTTTCCAGTCATTGTCTGACACAGTCGTGATTTCTGCATTCACGAAGGTATCACAAGTGTTCATCAGCTCTGCGTCTGTCTGGTAACCCGTATTTTTCACAAATGCTTTAAAATCTTGAACACGAGTTGGGGTTGCCGCTAATGCAAATGGCTGTTTGATCGTGACTTGCTCAGCGTTATTTTCACCGAGTAGGTAAGTCCCAGAT
>NZ_JBFRVX010000902.1:0-5195 GCF_041475345.1 Vibrio sp. 10N.222.48.A3
CGATGCTTTGGTATGCCAAAAAGAACGGTCGAACCTTTTTTGGTGTCGCTGACATGATTGCACCATTGGTTCCATTTGGTTTAGGTATGGGCCGCATGGGCAACTTCATGAACAGTGAGCTATGGGGTCGTGTGACTGATGTGCCATGGGCGATTGTATTCCCTAACGGTGGTCCACTTCCTCGTCACCCATCTCAGCTTTATGAAATGGCGCTTGAAGGTATTGTACTGTTCTTCATCTTGAACTGGTTCATCAAAAAGCCTCGCCCTCTTGGTTCTGTATCAGGGTTATTCCTAGCAGGATATGGTACATTCCGCTTCCTAGTTGAATACGTACGTGAACCTGATGCTCAGCTAGGTTTGTTCGGTGGATTTATCTCTATGGGACAAATTTTGTCACTGCCAATGGTTATCATCGGTGTGCTGATGATGGTTTGGGCATACAAGCGTGGTCACTACAAAGATGAATTACCACAACAAACGAAGTAAGGAATTGGTGTGAAACAGTATTTAGATCTCTGTCAGCGTATCGTTAATGACGGTACTTGGATTGAAAATGAACGCACAGGCAAGCGCTGCCTAACCGTAATCAATGCTGACCTTGAATATGATGTAGGTAATAACCAATTCCCACTGGTAACAACACGTAAAAGTTTTTGGAAAGCCGCAGTTGCTGAGCTGCTTGGCTATATCCGTGGTTACGACAATGCTGAAGATTTTCGTAAGCTAGGGACTAAAACTTGGGATGCGAATTCTAACCTGAATGAAGCATGGCTAAATAACCCTTACCGCAAGGGTGAAGACGACATGGGCCGTGTTTATGGCGTTCAAGGACGTGCATGGGCAAAACCTGATGGCGGTCATATCGACCAACTGAAGAAGATTGTTGATGATCTAACGAACGGCATTGATGACCGCGGCGAGATCTTAAACTTCTATAACCCAGGTGAGTTCCACATGGGTTGTTTACGTCCGTGTATGTACAGCCACCACTTCTCTCTACTTGGTGACACTTTGTACCTAAACAGTACTCAGCGCTCTTGTGATGTTCCATTAGGCCTGAACTTCAACATGGTTCAAGTGTATGTGTTCCTAGCAATCATGGCGCAAATTACTGGTAAGAAAGCGGGTGTGGCTTACCACAAGCTGGTTAATGCTCATATCTACGAAGATCAACTCGCACCTATGCGTGATATCCAGTTGAAGCGTGAGCCTTTAGCGGGGCCAACATTCCATATCAATCCTGAGATTAAGTCTTTAGAAGATTTGGAAACGTGGGTGACGATGGATGACTTCTGGGTTGAAGGCTACGAATGCCACGAAGCGATTAAGTACCCATTCTCGGTTTAATCTAATCTGCTTTGTTTGACTGACTGACTGACTGATTGATCGAAAGGCTGCCTCTGCGCAGCCTTTTTTATTTCTGATGCTTGGCTTGCTTACTATTCGTAAAACCAATAATCTTGAGTGGTCTTTTCTAACCACAGAACTACTATGACTCGCTCGCATTGCTTTGTATTGCAACACGACTTTCCTATTTCTTTCTACCCTGATAAAAACCAGTTGGTGATTGATAGTGAAGAGATTCATTTAGAGCCACTACAAGCAAGGCTGCTCAGCTATTTCATCGACAAGCGCGGGCAAGTGGTTAGTACGCAGCAGATAGCTGCTGATGTCTGGCAACGAACTCAAGTGTCTGACAACTTGGTCAGACAGGTCATCAGTTTACTGCGCAGTCAGCTTCAGGATAAAGTACGTCCGTATCGCATCATTCAGACCATTCCTAAGCAAGGTTATCTGTTCGATATTGAGATAATTCAGCCTAGCGTTGAGACTACTCCCGTAGTAGAAATTCCCCCACCTGAAATCAAAGTTGTTTCTAAGCCTAAAAATAAAACCATCGCCCTGATTACAACCGCAGTATTCTCTATTGGCTTAATAGCAACTTGGGCATGGCAAAGCGATATCCCAACCAATGACACAGCTGTTATTTCTGCGCCTCAAAGTGATGTGATTCCCGTTTATATCCATGACATAACACTCGATTCTGCGGACGATTATGAGATGTCGGAAAGCGTGTACAACTACCTATTCTACGGGCTGAACTCAGCGAGAAATTTATCGGGTTACCACTTCTCTCAGCTCTCGAAACAGGGCAAGCAATCACTTGCCAATAATGGTGTCGAACTCAAAGGTTGGCTCAAGCAAAAGGGCAGTAATTATATACTGAGCGTGCTGATACAAAACAACCGCCAGCCCAATCAAAGCCAGAAAGTGGAAAAGAGCTTTAGCCAAGATAACTTCTTTGATGCCATTGGGGATGTGATTCTTGAGATCAAAGCCATTATTGCCCCAATGAGTTCAGAATACGGTGTCGTCAGTCATCGAGTGACTTCTATTGATAACTACGATGATTGGAAGGTTATTTCAGAGGGAATATCGCTTTTCTACCAAGGCAAAGGTGGACAGCCATTTGCAGAGATCGCACTTCAGTTGGATACGATTCAACAGCAAGGAAGAGACAATTATTTGGTCAATGCCTTATTGTCGTATTCGGAATCTTTGGCTTATTTGCAAAGTCATGAGCAAGAAGATCGCGAACATGCACTGCAACTGGCAAAGCAAGCCTTTGAGATGAACCCACGTTGTGATATTGCCAACCTTACCTTGGGTCTTGCACTGTTAATCAACCAACATGCCAATCAAGCTTTCCCTTACCTTTTTTATGCGGCCGAAAGTACACCGAGCCCTATCAGTTTTTATCTACTTAGTGTGGCTGACAAGCTGTCGGATAACCCAGAAGGTTCGCAATACAACTATCAGCGCTATACCGAAGTGAAAAAAGAGTATAATGGCCAACTGTTTGATCTTATTGAATCTTTATAAAAAACAAACCTTTCCTAAACCACATAATTCTCTTTGAAGTGAAGACGTTGAGTTACCGCTAATAGTAACGGCTCTTCTGCAAGGTTTTCTTGTGCCGACAGGCTTCTCAACATGTTTGATTATTGTTTGGAGTCAGGCTCGATTGCCTTGCATCAAGCGTAAAAACATCGACTTCCACATACTGGTCACCAAATCATTAATTATTTGGGGTACACACATGTTGAAGAAGTTTGCTTTTCAGATCATTCCAATTCAGATCTTCTTATTCGTCTTTTGGTTCAAAAATGGCTTTGTCGATAAAGTGATGGGCGTTGTGCTTGGCTTTATTACGCCAGATACCGCTTATTCAGGTGATACTTGGGCTGGCTGGAAAGGCTATATTGTAGGTACTTGGGATAAGAGCCAAATCGGTCATGCTTTACTGAGCCCTACGTTCGATTTTATGTTCCCTATTCTGATTGCTTTGCAATGTGTGCCATTTTTATTGGTTCTTCGTTCAGTACTAGCAGGTGAGTTCATGTCTGGCAAGGAGCGTCCGTGGTTACTCTATGCTGCCTTTGCTTCTCTGTTTGTGACGGCTTGTATGGCTTTCACTCAAACCATCACAGGTGCAAGCGATGGGCAGTATCTATGGCAACTTATCGGCTTTGGCATGGTTGCCATTATGTATCTGCGTAATGAGCAAGGTAAGTAAGCGTTTCTTTAGATGCGAGATAAGGGGAGTTAGATACAAGTAGAAGAGATTCGGGATACTAAGATCAAAAACCCCCGTCATTCCCTATCACGCTCGTTCCTCGCTGTAGGGAATGACGGGGATATATAGATGCGAGTAAAACGGGCTTTTCGTTACTCGCTCACTCGCATCCATCCTGTATCTGCTTTCAACTTGTCACTCGCTACTCCAATCTTCTTTTTGTTTCCCACATCTGCCTTTCAGAAAAGAAAAAGCCCGCAACCTAGGAGGTTGCGGGCTTTGCTATAAGCGATGTTTGTTTTGCTATTAAGCTGTCAGTGCTAACACGCTACCAGGCAGTACAAGGAATACCGCAACAAGATAACCAGCTACTACAGCTTTGTTTTTCACTGCCATGTCTGAAATGATATCAGCTGCTTTCACTGGCAGTTCACGTAGGAACGGAATACCAAAGATGAATACCGTTGCCATGATGTTGAACACCAAGTGTACTAGAGCAATCTGTAGTGCGAATACTGCGAACTCACCAGATACTGCTGTCGCTGCTAATAGCGCGGTAATACACGTACCGATGTTTGCACCTAAAGTGAATGGGTAAACGTCACGTACTTTAAGAACACCTGAACCAACTAGTGGAACCATCAAGCTTGTTGTCGTTGAAGAAGACTGAACAAGGATAGTCACGATAGAGCCAGAAGCGATACCGTGGATAGGACCACGACCGATTGCGTTCTTTAGAATCTCACGAGCACGGCCAACCATTAGGCTCTTCATTAGCTTACCCATTACCGTGATAGCTACGAAGATAGTCGCGATACCTAGAACGATAAGCATAACCCCACCAACAGTGTCGCCAAACGTTGATAGTGGCTCTTTAATCGCACTTACAACAGGCTTAGTGATTGGCTTGATGAAGTTAAGACCACCCATGCTCATATCACCTGTTGCTAGCATCGGTGATACTAACCAGTGAGAAATTTTCTCTAGAATACCAAACGCCATCTCTAGTGGTAGGAAGATAGCAACGGCTAATAGGTTAAAGAAATCGTGAATCGTCGCACTTGCGAATGCACGTTTGAACTCATCTTTACAACGAACATGACCAAGGCTAACTAGCGTATTGGTTACTGTAGTACCAATGTTTGCACCCATGATCATAGGGATTGCTAGCTCAACAGGTAAACCACCTGCCACAAGGCCAACGATAATTGAAGTAACTGTACTTGATGATTGAATAAGGGCTGTTGCCACTAAACCAATCATTAAGCCTGCAACTGGATGTGAAGCAAATTCGAAAAGAACTTTTGCTTGCTCGCCTGTTGCCCATTTGAAGCCTGTACCAACCATTGAAACTGAAAGTAATAGTAGGTAAAGCATGAATGCCAAGTTAGCCCAGCGTAGCCAACGAGTTGTGCTCGAGATAGGCGCTGCTGCAGTAGTAGCTTGGTTCATAATGTTTTCTCCATTGGACCGTTTTAGTCTGTGTTTGGTCTGTTTGTTTAATCTGAGCGTGATGTTAGAGAACAAATATTTCAGTAATATTACATTTTGGTTTAGGTGAGACTTTTTTGTGATGATTTGCTCTTTAAATATTTGGTCTTGAAATGGTGGTGGCT
>NZ_JBFRVX010000903.1:0-1692 GCF_041475345.1 Vibrio sp. 10N.222.48.A3
TTACACCTACCTACTTTCGCGTTCTGGTGTAACGGGTGCTGAAACAAAAGCAAACATGCCAGTAACGGCACTGCTCGACCGTTTGAACAAGTTCGATGCGCCACCAGCACTGCTTGGTTTCGGTATCTCTGCTCCTGAACAAGTGAAAGAAGCGATTGTAGCTGGCGCTGCAGGTGCTATCTCTGGCTCAGCGGTTGTGAAAATCATTGAAAACAACGTTGAACAACCAGAAGCAATGCTTAAAGCACTTGCGGAGTTTGTTACGCCAATGAAAGCGGCTACGCAGAAGTAACGGCTAGTAATATCATTGGTCATTAAATAGAACCAGCGATTCAAATACTAAAAGGCTCCACAACTGTGGAGCCTTTTTTATTGCTCTTCATTTAAGCGAATTACTCATCGGCTTTCATCGCTTTCTTGATTGCTGCCTCATTGAGTGTCGCTTTAATCGGATCGGTTATCTTCTCGACCAGATCGATGGGCATTGGGAATATGATTGTGGAAGTTCGCTCATTCGCCACTTCTGTTAGTGTTTGCATATATCGCAATTGAATGGCGTTGGGCGCTTGATTCAACACTTCGGCCGCTTCACGTAACTTTGAAGATGCTTCTAACTCACCCGTCGCATGTATCACCTTGGCTCGACGAGAACGTTCCGCCTCGGCTTGTTTAGCAAGAGCACGCACCATGCTGTCATCCAGATCAACATGCTTGATCTCGACATTGGCAATCTTGATCCCCCAGTTATCGGTGTGTTGATCCAGTATCGCTTGTAAGTCTCTATTAAGCTCTTCTCGCTCAGACAACAGCTCGTCCAACTCATGTTGCCCAAGCACCGAACGCAGCGTTGTTTGTGAAAGTTGGCTTGTCGCTTCGAGGTAGTTCTCTACGTTATTGATCGCCATCTTCGGATCCAGCACTCGGAAATACACCACGGCATTCACCTTCACCGACACGTTATCGCGTGTGATCAAATCTTGTGTTGGTACATCCAAAACGATAGTTCGTAGATCCACTCGCACAATTTGTTGGATAAAAGGAATGATGATAATCAAGCCCGGCCCTTTCACACCGTAAAAGCGCCCGAGGAAGAACACCACTGCACGCTCGTACTCGCGCAGCACTCTGAACATGCTGGCTATCAGCAAGATAACGAGCACAATGACAATACCTATAGTGTGTATAAACATAACCGCCCCCTAATGGTAACGATGGTTAAGCAATAAATAATTCAATCAAGTTTGTTCTAGCATGTCGCGCTAGCTAGATTTCGATGATGTCTCCTCGGGCAACGCCTCAACATCCAACAACAACCCAGTCAGTTTGGTCACTCTAATAAGCTGCCCCGCTTGCAATTCACTCGCACATTTGGCTTGCCAGATCTCACCTTCAACCAATACTCGACCCGTACCGGGGAAGCCGCTTACCACTTTGCCAGTGTCGCCGACAACTGCTTCCATCCCCGTAGTCACCGGCTTGTTTCTCACTCGGACTAGCATAGAGATAGTTACAACGATAAAAGCGACAGAGAATAGGCTAATACCGATAATTAACGGCAATGCGATTTGATAACCCGGCACTTCGGTATCCATCAGCATGATCGAGCCCAATGTGAATGCGGCGACGCCACCCAAACCGAAAATCCCGAAGCTCGGGCTAAAGGCCTCTGCCACCATTAAGGCAATTCCAAGC
>NZ_JBFRVX010000904.1:0-2041 GCF_041475345.1 Vibrio sp. 10N.222.48.A3
GCGCTAAAGGCATTGATCTTAATTTTGGTTGCCCTGCAAAAGCGGTAAACAAAAGTAATGGCGGTGCGTCACTGCTAAAAGAACCAGAACTCATCTATCAAGTGGTGAAGTCTTGTCGAGATGCGGTGCCAGCACACATTCCCGTATCTGCAAAAATTCGATTGGGTTGGGAGCACCCGGAAGAGTGCTTTGAAATTGTCGACGCTATCGAACAAGCAAAGGCAGACGAACTCACTGTGCATGCAAGAACCAAAGTTGGCGGCTATAAAGCCAGCGAAATTAAATGGGATTACATCAATCAAATAAGAGAAAAAACGTCTCTACCTTTGATTGCTAATGGGGAAATCTGGAACTATCAAGATGGTCAAGATTGCATAGAAGCCACTGGCGTCGATTCATTGATGGTTTGCCGTGGCGCTTTCAACATTCCAAATCTTGGCAACGTCGTTAAACACAACCACCCAAAAATGCCGTGGAATAAAGTCATCGAACTTTTGCTACGCTATTCAGAGTTTCAAATAAAAGGGGACAAAGGCATGTACTACCCCAATAGAGTGAAGCAGTGGTTTGTTTATCTAAGTAAAGGCTACCCTGAAGCGAACGAACTATTTAAAGAAATTCGTACTTTCAAGAAAGCGCCACCTATTGTAGAGCGCCTTCAGCGTTATCAAGAGGAACATCGCCAAACTGTGTGAGTTAGTTGCCCTTCTTCTCTAGCATAGAAGTTCAATAGCGTGGTTAAAATACGATACGGTCTTTACCTGTCGTCTTAGCCACGTACAACTTTTCATCCGCGTGTTTGAATATCTCTTCAAAGCTTAGGTTGTTATGCTCAGCTTCAGTAATGCAAACACCACCAGAGACAGTAAAACCATTAGGTACAATGTTAGCTGAGTTCGCACAGACAGCATTTTTAACACGCTCTAATGTCCTCATTAACGTTTCACGATCATCACCTTTTAGATAAACGACAAACTCTTCACCACCAAACCTTGCTGCGACATCACTACTTCGAATGCTATTACTTATCTGGCGGGACATGTAGCGAATAACATCATCCCCTTTGTCATGCCCAAAGGTATCATTAATCAACTTGAAATTATCAATGTCAAATACAGTCAAGGCGAATAACTGGTCATGCTCCACACTGCGCCAAAAAGCTTCCAGTCCCCTACGGTTTAGCAGCCCGGTCATCGGATCTTTAGCTGCCAGCTCTTTGAAGTAACCACGTTCAATATTGGAGTTAACGAAGAAAAAGAGCGTTACAGAGAATAGATATACGATGATAGCGACAATCAGGCTGTCTTTCTCGTAGACAAAAAAGTGCTCGACCTCTTTGGCAAAATCTAATTCGTAGTACATCGCGTGATGAGAGGTGACTCCTTCCAGTTGTATCGCGTGATAGAAAGTAGCGCTATCAACCGGATTAACCAAGGTGGTATCAATAATATCGATTCTACCGGCTAAGTGCTCATTCGAACTCGCAAGCAATTTACTGGCGTCAATCTCAACAGAAAGCATTCCTTGATGTATCCCCTTATGAAACACCGGAATCGTCATGCTTATCATACGGTCAAGAGAGTCAAATCGATACGCAGGACCCGTTAAAGTCAATTGTTCTGGATTGTTGGCGGTTCTTTGCCAATACGGGCGGCTTTTTATGGTCGAAAGTAGTTCTTTCCCTAGCTCTTTAGCAAAGTCTTCTGGCGAAGAGATCACATAACCACGAGTATCTATAAAGTGTACGCCGTTGTGATATTCATCAAGCTGGGACAAAAATGAAAGAATTGGCGCGAGAGCAATTTTCTCTGACGCACTTTTATAGCTATCACTGGTTTCATTGCAAAGGGATTCTTGACCAACCAACATATAGTCGATATCGACAGAGGGGATATCTGCGGTTTTTCCGTCAGCAAGAAGTAATACGTCGATAGGCCAAATACGGCAAATACCGTCAACCACCTGCTTATTGTGATCAAGGAAAAGAGGGTTTCCTGATTTGTAGTAATTAGAGAAGCTGTAATCTAGAGCGGTAACAATT
>NZ_JBFRVX010000905.1:0-2408 GCF_041475345.1 Vibrio sp. 10N.222.48.A3
GTGTTTCGACCTATTCAAAGAAGCGGCTGAGCAAGAGAAAGAGTGGGCAGAATACCTATTCAAAGATGGCTCTATGATTGGTCTAAACAAAGATATTCTTTGCCAATACGTTGAGTACATTACCAACATCCGTATGCAAGCGGTTGGTCTAGGTACGGCTTACCCAGAAGCAACATCGAACCCAATTCCATGGATCAACGCTTGGTTGTCTTCAGATAACGTTCAAGTTGCTCCACAAGAAGCTGAAATCAGTTCTTACCTAGTTGGCCAAATCGACAACGAAGTAAAAGCTGACGACTTTGAAGGGTTTGAGCTGTAATGCCAACAATCAAAATCAACAAGCTGACTTCTATTGAATCTAACCCTTCAAATACTCTATTGGAAACAATGGAACAAGCAGGGTTAGAGCCAGAATACAACTGCCGAGATGGCCACTGTGGCGCTTGCCGCTGTACGTTGGATTCTGGTGAAGTCGAGTACGTTGGTTTTGCTATGGCTTACACACAAGGCGATGAAATTTTGCCTTGTATCTGTAAAGCAAAAACAGAACTATCGCTGAGTAACGTTATTCACAGAAATAAGCAAAAAAGTGCTTAATACTTGTACTTAGATCTTATACTTAGCACGATTAGTACAATGTTGAATCGTTAACAGAAAAGCTTAAAAATTTAAGGGCCCGATAATCTTCATTATCAGGCCCTTTTTGTATTTCATGTTGGCTCAATCATACAACTCGCTTATTGCACCAACTCGGCTTTATTGATGTATATGATTTATTACATATATAGCTTTATAGCTTTAACTTGGACTTTATAGCGTTGACTTGGTTTTATAGTACCGCTTTAGGAATAAACATGTCTTTCAATCGCTTAACCGAAGAGTAAGTACCAAACATCGGTTTGTTGTCTAGATGCCTTCTCAGCATATCGGCGGCAACGGTCTTAATCACGTTGCGTTGGTCTTCGCGTGAGTACTGACGATAAAACTCAAGCACCTGCCCCCACTCTCCTGCTTCAGTCGACAATGCGACGCTGAATGTGTTGCCTTCTAATTTACCAGTAACCAAAGCCAGTTCTGTACCGCACTTCTCTCTTGTAGCGCCAGCCAGTGCAAAGGTTGCGGCTAATGGATCACTCTTTTCAAGTTCGCTCTCTTTTGGCTCAGCCATGACCCATGAATGCCCAAAGCAATCTTCAACCTGCTCATTCAATTGCAGCCACGCTGATAGGGCGCCTTTGGTCGACACTTCAGATACAGATAACGTCTTCTTTTTTTCCGCCATGATGTGTCCAATATGGTCAATCATTGGCTCATCAACGCTCACGACATTACTCTCTAGCAGCTTGTAAACCATTTGCAGAAGCTTAACGCGAGTTTCTAAGTCTGCCTTAGGACCAAACAGTTTGACCTCAATAAAAGGCAGATAAGAGCGGTAGCCAAGTTCATAGCCTGCTGGAAGCTTAAGCTGGTCTAACACATCCGAGATACCCGATTCAGACAAACCAAACGTAAACAATCGACTGCATTCAGAGGCAACCACTTGAGGGTAGGTACGCGACAAGTCAGGAAGAATCTCAAACGTCACCATACGTTTGAATTCACTCGGTACACCAGGAGTGAAATAGAAAGTCGCATCGTTGATTTTCAGCTTGAAGCCGCAAGCCGTACCCACAGGATTATCAACAATCTCTGAACTCGCGGGTAATAAAGCTTGCTTAAGGTTACTGTCAGGCATCGGCATACCACGTCCAGAGAACATCTCTTCCATACGAGTCAGCCACTCAGGGAACATGACAAGCTTTTGATCTGAGGCCGCAGCCGCAGCCGCCGCACTCATATCATCAGTTGTCGGCCCCAAACCACCATTGACGATAACCACATCATAGTTGAAGCTCAGCATCAGCAGTTCTTCGATCAGAGCGTTCATTTGATCGCCCACAGTTGAACGCTTTGCCAAAGCAAAGCCGTGCTGATAAAACTCAGCAGACATCCAAGCTGCGTTTGTGTCGACAATGTCCCCATGAAGAACTTCTTCACCAGTGCTTAACATTGCGATTTTCGTCATATTTATATCCCTTGTGGCCATTAAAAGACACGGCATTATTTACAAACTAGTCTAAGGTTGAGTTTGAGTCATTCACCTTTTCACAAATATTACTAATGCTTAATCTAAGGTTTTCTTAGGAAAAGCAATAAATTATTAGTTCCCTAAACTAAGCATTTAATAGATAATTGTGACTCGGATCAATTATTAACTTCTCATGGAGACCCTTGTGGCCAAATCACCGTTACTAACGAAGGTTACTGCTGCATTTACAATGCTAATGTCAGTTAACTCGGTTGCAAGCCAATACGACTTCGACCAACCAATCAACCTTTCTTATTCGGATGAATGCGCTCAAGATTAC
>NZ_JBFRVX010000906.1:0-316 GCF_041475345.1 Vibrio sp. 10N.222.48.A3
TTTTGCCACTCGCCTGATGTATCATCAATTTTTATCTTGCCTAAGGCTTTAAATAGTTCTACTGCTTTTTCTGAATGTTCTTTTAAATAGTCGGGAACCTGGTATTTCGCGTCAATAAAACACACTTCTAAATCATCTACATTTTTTCCATAAGAAAAGCCTTTATTTCCTTTTCTTAGAGGTATGGTTTCAGCATATGGTGCGCGACAGAATTTATATTCTTTTTCTAACTCATATTGACTATAGAATTTAACCAAATTATTAGTGTTAGATTCGACAAAAAGACCGATTTTATCTTGAGCATTTATTCCAGTTC
>NZ_JBFRVX010000907.1:0-432 GCF_041475345.1 Vibrio sp. 10N.222.48.A3
AACTAATACTAAAGTGCACTCGCTTGATAAAGCAAACATCTGCGAACGCAGGGCACATAGGATGAGTTGTAAGCCTTATATAACTTCGATATTGAATGGATACAGCTGAGTCAGAACAGTCTCATTAACCTGACTTACAACGTCGCATAGCTCGAGTATTTGAGTGCTAAGCTTAAAGCTATATGCGTTTGTGAAACACATGCTCGTTTCAAATAACAACTGGTGTAGAAAATACAAATAAAAAGACTCTAATCGTAGAGTTAGACTTTCTAATAAATAACAGAATAATGGGACACGTTAACTAGGCGTCATGGGTTACGCGCAAACCTTGTGTAAAAGTCATTCAATGGAAGGGCGAACACTATAATTTAGATGCAAAAAGCCCCGCGATTTCTAGCGAGACTTCTTATAAATGGTGGAGTGCTTGGGGTT
>NZ_JBFRVX010000908.1:0-5511 GCF_041475345.1 Vibrio sp. 10N.222.48.A3
GACACGTTGACGCTGACCACCAGAGAGTTGATGAGGGTACTTCTCTGCCGTTGCTTGTGGTGGCACTAAGCCAACTTGCTCTAGAAGATCGTACACACGTTCCTGTAACTCTTTCTTGTTGCCCGGAGATACTTTTTTGTGGATCAACAATGGTCGAGCTATGTGGTGAAAGATGTTATGTGTTGGGTTCAGAGAACCAAACGGGTCTTGCCATACCATCTGCACGCCTTCACGGTAGTGCATAAGATCTTTTCTGCTTGAGATCTCTTGGATATCACGACCTTTGTATTCGATCGTACCGCCCGAAGGTGCGTACATTTTTGCGATCATTTTTGCTGTTGTTGATTTGCCTGAACCTGACTCACCAACCACAGCTAGGCCGCGACTTTTATACATCTTGAATGATACGTCGTTAATCGCACGCATCATTGGGGTTTGAATTGTGGTACTGCTTATTGGGAAGTCTTTTACGACATTCTTGCCTTCTACCAATAATTGACCGAAATCTTTGCTCATAATTGTCTCCAGAATCCTTATTCGCTTTGCTTGCATTTCGGCGGTCGAGCCGCCTTATTCGTTATTCACGCTGAATCAGCGTGCAAGCTATAGCTTCCTTTGTACTATTGGGTCACCGTACAGGTGGCAGTTAGACAAATGTCCCGGGTCGATAGAACGCAGCTTGGTTGGCACCTTGGTACACGTTTCATGTACACGATCACAACGAGCTTGGAAACGACACCCTTCAGGGATCTCTAACAGGTTCAGAGGGTTACCCGGAATGCCTGCTAGTTTTGTCTTTGGCCCTGTTAGTGGAGGGAAAGAACTTCCCAGCCCTTTGGTATAAGGGTGGTAAGGGTTTTCTAGAATATCTTGAGCATTGGCAACCTCGATGAGCTCACCTGAGTACATGATGCCGATACGGTCAGAGAACTCGACCATCAATGACAAGTCATGGGTGATGAACAGAATCGAGAAGCCAAACTCTTCTTTTAGTGCATAGATCTTTTGTAGGATTTCGCGTTGAACAACCACATCAAGTGCGGTCGTTGGCTCATCCATAATGATAAGCTTTGGATTCAATGCTAAAGCGATAGCAATAACCAAGCGCTGACGCATGCCGCCAGAGAATTGGTGAGGGTAGTCACTCAATCGGCTCGGGTGAATATCTACGATTTCAAGTAGACCTTCTGCGCGTTGCTTAGCTTGCTCACGAGTCATGTTGGTGTGACGCATAATTACGTCACAGAACTGCTCTTCCATTGGTAATACAGGATTGAGTGCGTTCATCGCACTCTGGAATACCATCGACATCTCGCTCCAACGGAACGCTTGCATACGGTCATCACTGTATTCAAGGATGTTCTCACCATTGAAGATAACCTCACCACCACTGATGTAAGCGGGCGGCTTATGCAGACGCATAAGAGAGAAAGCAACAGTTGATTTACCACAGCCAGATTCACCAGCTAGGCCGAATACTTCACCTGGAGCAATGTCGAAACTTACGTTGTTACACGCACGTACATCGCCAGACTCTGTGATGTAATCCACGCATAAATTGCGGATAGAAATTAGTGGTTCAGACATGATTATTTATCTCCGCTCCAAAGTGCATTTTGTGGTGGTAGTTCAGGTTCACGTTCTTCTTTGTCTTGTGCTGCTAATTTCTTCCAACGCTTCATGCCTTTGTGAGAACGCAGTTGCGGGTTGGCAATTTCATCGACAGCGAAGTTAAGTAGAGCAAGACCAGTTACAAGTAGTGTCAATGCGATACAAGGAGCCAACAGTTCCCACCAAGCGCCAATCAGCATTGATGAAGAGGTTTGAACGTTGTAAAGCATGATGCCCCAGCTGATTGTGTTCGGGTCACCAAGACCTAGGAACGAAATCGTTGCTTCCATCATGATTGCGTACATCACCGAACCGATGAAGCTCGCGCCAACGATAGAGATAAGGTTTGGAAGAATCTCTACGAAGATAATACGGAATGAAGATTCACCCAGAACTTCAGCGGCTTTTACAAACTCTTTTTCACGCAGTGCTAAGGTCTGGGAACGAACAACACGCGCGCCCCAAGCCCAGGACATAAAGCCGATAACCAAGGTTATGGTGAGTGGCCCTGCCTCACCGATAAAGGCTGCAACTACGAACAGTAATGGGTATTGAGGAATAACCAGCATGATGTTCATTGCGGCTGTCAGAACATCATCGACACGGCCGCCAAAGTAGCCTGCGGAAACACCAATAACCGTTGCTAGTAAACATACGGTAAGACCCGCACCAAAACCTACAGCAAGAGATACGCGTGCGCCGTATACCACTTGTGACCAAACGTCACGACCCATACGAGTTGTTCCCAGTACGTGGTCTGCCTTCTTAGACATTATCAACGTACGACGATCGTCTGCTAGGTTTTGAGCAACCCAGCCATCAGGGTTAGTTTGTGCAGACTTAACCACGAAGCCAGGGTATTCGTGTGGATTACCTGTACGTTTGTCTGGCACATGTTTTGTGATCAATGGAGCCGCAATCGCACCAAGAATAAAAATACTTAGGATGATGACGCCGGTTAAGGCCATCGGGTTACGCCAAATGAGTTTTAGAATATCTTTCATGATTATTTACCACCCTTACGAAGACGAGGGTCAAGAACAACGTAAAGCATGTCTGCAACTAGGTTAAAGAACAGCATGAATAGCGTCATGATAAGCAGTTGACCTTGCAGTACTTGGTAATCACGAGCGTTAATTGCGTTGAAAAGTACGCTGCCAAGGCCTGGGTAGTTAAAGATGATTTCGATAATTAACTGACCACCGATTGCCATACCTAGCGACATAGAAAGTGCTGTCACACTTGGTAGCATCGCGTTACGAGCTGCGTAATTGAATACCACTCGGTTTTCGCTAAGGCCTTTGCCTTTCGCCATGGTGATGTAATCTTCAGCTAGCAGGTTGATCATGTTGTTACGCATGTTTACTAGGAAGCCACCAATTTGAACAATAGATGCACATAGCAAAGGTAAGAAGGCGTGGTAAGCGACATCTTTAATGAATGCCCAGCTTGTCCAATCTGGAATCGTACCCGCGGTATAGGCGTAACCTGTTGGGAACCATTTCAAGCCGATTGCGAAGGTAAACAGCGCAATCATGGCAATAACAACCTGAGGAACGGCTTGTAAAATCAGCATCCCGGGAGTCACAAAGGCATCGTATTTGCTGCCACGTTTCCACGCTGCAAAAATACCTAGGATTGAACCAATAGAGAAAGAAAGAATAACGGCGGTGCCTGCTAAGAATAGCGACCAACCAAATGCTCCACCCAACAGAGTATTTACAGAAAGTGGGTAGAATTGAATTGATGTACCAAGCTCCCAGCTTAGAATGTTCTTCATGTATGCGCCGTATTGAACCAGTAAGCCGCCATCAACGAAGCCTAATAGTTCTTTCATTGCAGCAATACGCTCAGGAGTAACTTGTACAGAAGCGTTCGCAAACATCATGGTAACTGGGTCACCAGGCATTGCTCTTGGAATAATAAAGTTTAACGTCGCTGCAACTAATAGCGCGACAAAATAAAATGACAAACGTCTTAAAAAATAACCCATAACTCACACCTTACTCACCCAGATTGTTTCCCTGTTTCTGGATTCAGGTCGCTCCTAGCGAAATTTGGAACGAAAAATCCCCTGACGACTAGCGCCATACTTTCAATTGATAGTGTGGGGATTTTTATAAGCGGCGTAAGAAGTTACGCCGCAAAGATTGAACGATTACTTATTTAACTGGTTTTAGGTCCAGTACATGAAGTAGACGCTCTGGAATACCAGCCCAAATGTTTGGACGGCCTTTTGGATTTTCTTCGTTCCACCAACCAGTGAATCGAGTTGTGTTGTATTGGTACATGTAAGCACCAGACATCACAGGGATTGTCACTTGGTCTGCAGCGATAATTTGCTGGATACCATGTGCAATATCTAGCTGTTCGTTCTTGTCAGCTGTTTTGTAGAAGCTGTTTAGAAGACCATCTAGCTTGTCATTTTTGTAGAAGTGCATAGCGAAACGAGGCATACCATCACCAGATTGTAGTGATGAGTTGTAAGCACTGTTCCAGTACGTGTATGGATCCGCACCGTGGAAGTAGTTTGTGTATGCTACGTCGTATGTACCTTCAAGCATTGCTTGATTGTAAACAGAGAAGTCAGGTGTACGAGCTTTCGCTTTAATGCCGATTTCGTTTAGTTGCTCTACCGCAAGTTGAACTGTGTTGTTGAAGTCAGTCCAGCCGTTTGGCGATTGAATCATTAGTTCGAAAGATTTGCCTGATGGAGTGTCAACAAAACCATCTTTGTTTACATCTTTGAAGCCAGCGTCAGCAAGAAGCTTCTTCGCGCCTTCAGCGTTGTAAGTGTTGAAGCCTTTGTATTTGTCGTGAGTTTTTTCATCAGACCAAGCTTCAAACGCGTAGCCAAGACCCGATGCGAAATCGTTCACAGTACCGCCACCGTAGAATGCGATGTCGATGATAGTTTGGCGGTCAAGAGCCATAGAGAAAGCACGACGGAATTCAACGTTGCTCAATGCTTCATGCTTCGCAGCATCAGGGTGTTTGAAGTTAACGATGAATGCTTGTGTACCTGCTGGCGGGTACCAGTAGTGGTGTTTAGGGCTTGCTGCAGCGTATGTACGATCGATATCAGGAACGAAAGAAGACGTCCAGTCCATTTCACTGTTTACAACTTTACCTAAGAACTGGTCGTTGTTCGCAATTTGTGGAACACGTAGACAGTCAACATCTAGGTTGTCTGCATCCCAGTAGTTCGGGTTTGCACACTGGATGTACAGTTGCGCTGTAAACGTATCGATTTCTGTAAATGGACCAGAACCTACAGGGTTCTCATTGGTAAACGTTGATGGATCTTTAACGTCTTTCCAGATGTGCTTAGGTACTACAGGTACTTTAGCAATCTCGTAAGGTACGTTTGAGTTTGCTTCTGTTAGTGTGAACTTAACTTGGTTGTCGTTCAGTTTTTCTACAGAAGTTACCCAAGAGTTGATACCAGATTGGTCAAGCTCTGGCTTCTCTTTTACAAGGTTGAAAGAAAAAACAACATCATCAGCAGAGAAAGTTTCTCCATCAGACCATTTAACACCCTTACGAATGTCGAAAACAACGCTCATCAGATCATCTGACATTTTGAAGTTTTCAGCTAGACGGAACACCGGAGTGTTACCGTGCATTTCGTTAAATACTACTAAAGGCTCGTACATGAAGTCAGTTGTAGTATGTAGGTTAGTAGCACCAAGGTACGGGTTAAAGTTACGTACGAATGTAGTGTACTCTTTCGGGTGAACGGTCAGTTCGCTGCGCTCTGCAGCTGTTGCTACTGATGCAAAACCTGTTGTAGCAGTTGCAATAATTGCTGTTGCTATTGCTGTTTTTTTTATATTGGCAAGCATAGCTGTTCCTTACTATTTGCTTTCATTTCACTAATGGATTGAATGTTATCTGTCG
>NZ_JBFRVX010000909.1:0-840 GCF_041475345.1 Vibrio sp. 10N.222.48.A3
ATATAGAAACGTATAGAACAGCTGTTACTTTGGGTTAAAATTACAACAACGAAAAAAGAAAAGCCGTGAGTATAGGAAGACTGGGGTCGCCAAGTTGGTGTCGCATGAAGTCGGTATCTAAAGCGCAATACAATGGCTGGAGCAACAAGGTTACTTAAAATAGCTATGAGACATGACAGCTTGTCGCGGGGCGACCACTTAGCTACAGCGTAACAATTTAGCTATCATGCGAGTAAACGCATTCAGTATTATTGATTTACAAAAGAGGATTGAAACCGCTAAGACAAACCAGCGTGAAGCGATATAATGCGCCTCAACAAAGAACTACAAAGTAGCCACACATGCCTAAAGATCCCGGTTTCACCACAGAATACACCCTCGACAAAACGTTTTTCGCAGAGTGTTATGACCAAACTAGCCTTCCGACTCAGTTTCCAAAAGCCTATTTAAAGGCATTTTTGTTTCTTATTTTTGGTTGGGTTCTATTGGAGTTTGAACTGTTACCTAGTGGCTACGTAGGCTGGTTTTTTATCGTTTTGAGTGTGATTGAAGCGTTCAGTGTATATTGCAAGAGAACCTGGTGGTTATGGCGACAAAAAATCAGCTCAGGTGCTGGCAGCAAAGTGGTCTTTTCAGGGGATACTGATGGTGTGAGTTATAAAAACCGTAAAGCCACCAATACTATCGCTTGGCGTGACATCGACCAACTTGAACAAACCGATTTAGGTTTTATCCTTCATATTGGAAAACAGCGCCAATACGTCAGTAAATCTTGTCTAAACGATGAAGCCGTTGCGTTCATGGTTGAGCAACACGAAGCTTCCAAAGCACCCAAAGCAC
>NZ_JBFRVX010000910.1:0-1093 GCF_041475345.1 Vibrio sp. 10N.222.48.A3
GGACGAGTACCAAAATCCTTACGGATGCGCTTTTTCTCGGTATAAGAGTAAACCATGGGGTTCCTCAGCTCGCTGATAAGTGACCCAAACCACCCAAAACACTCTTCAGAGGGGGCGGTGACAAACAGCTGTTTACTGTAGTGAACAATCATTTCGAAAAAATGACTGTTTTTTTGCTTGGATTATGACGGTTAAACAGCGGAAATTTCGTCATAGCCCTACAGCGCAAAAAGGCCGGTGGTTAATAAACCACCAGCCATTAGCCTTGCGGCTAAGAAATTAAGTAATAATTACTTAACTTCAACAGAAGCGCCAGCTTCTTCTAGCTGTGCTTTAAGAGCTTCAGCTTCAGCTTTGTCAACGCCTTCTTTAAGCGCTGCAGGAGCTGAGTCTACAAGACCTTTAGCTTCTTTAAGACCTAGGCCAGTTGCGCCACGTACAGCTTTGATAACTTGTACTTTGTTAGCGCCAGCAGCAGTTAGGATTACGTCGAATTCAGTTTGCTCAGCAGCAGCTTCAGCAGAAGCACCACCAGCTACAACTGCAGCAGCAGCAGTAACACCGAATTTCTCTTCCATAGCTTCGATAAGCTCAACAACTTGCATTACAGACATTTCTGCAACTGCGTCTAGGATTTGCTCGTTAGTAATAGACATAACAATTCTCTTTTAAGTCAACAATAAGTTTAAATAGCAACCAGTGAAAAGCAAGGCTTAAGCCGCAGCTTCTTCTTTTTGGTCGCGAACAGCAGCGATAGTACGAACCAGCTTGCCAGCAGAAGCTTCTTTCATGCACATCATTAGGCGTGCGATAGCTTCGTCGTAAGTTGGTAGTGTCGCTAGTACTTCAGCATCAGTAACTGCGCCTTCAAATGCAGCAGCTTTGATCTCGAAATCTTTATTCTCTTTAGCGAAGTCTTTGAAAAGACGCGCTGCAGCACCTGGGTGCTCATTAGAGAATGCGATCAGAGTTGGACCAGTGAAAGTGTCAGTTAGACACTCGTAGTCTGTACCCTGAATCGCACGGCGTGCTAGTGTGTTACGAACAACTCTCATGTAAACACCCGCTTCGCGAGCTTGTTTACGTAGAGAAG
>NZ_JBFRVX010000911.1:0-470 GCF_041475345.1 Vibrio sp. 10N.222.48.A3
ATCCAGGGGCGTCATGGATGCAAACTCTGAAACCTCAACAACCGCTCTCGGTGGTATTTTCAAAACTAACCCTCAAACCAGAGCTGAGTTTTTACGATGAGTGAAACGATATTGATAACCGGCGTGGGAAAGCGACTCGGATTCGCATTGGCGCAGCAACTTATAGCGGATGGATACAAAGTGGTTGGCACTTACCGCAGCGACTATCCTCAACTGCAACGGTTGCGCGACAATGGAGCCGACTTGCAGCAAGTAGACTTTTATCAACAAAGCAGCTTAGAGGGCTTTCTTGATTATGTTGGTCAAGAATATAAGACACTCAGAGCCGTCATACACAACGCTTCGGACTGGAAACCTGAGAGCAAGAAAGATCCCAGTGAAAATGCATCACACATCATGCACCAGATGATGACGATTCACGCTACCGTGCCTTATCTGTTCAATTTAACACTCAAAGACCAACTGATATC
>NZ_JBFRVX010000912.1:0-1362 GCF_041475345.1 Vibrio sp. 10N.222.48.A3
TGTTCTAAATTGAACGATGTTTACAGCTTAGCAACCGCATCTTTGATCTGCTGAGCAATCTCTTCGTTGCTGATAGCGCCAGACTCAAAATCAAAGTTATCGTAGAAGCTAGGCACTGAAAGCGATGCTTTAACGTTACCACCAAAGTACGGAGCCGAACCAGTTGCTGCGCCAAGTACTGTTTGTGCGCCACCAGGGCCTGGTGATGTCGCTAAGTAAACCGCAGGTTTCTCGCCAAATACTGAACGCTCAATGCGTGTCGCCCAGTCAAATAGGTTTTTGTACGCCGCTGGGTAGTGGCCGTTGTGCTCAGCGAAAGAGATAACAAATGCGTCAGCTTCTGCTAGGTCACGTAAGAATGCTTGAGCACCTTCCGCTTGGCCAATCTCTTTTTCAGTGTCTTCACTGAACATAGGAACGTTGTAATCGTTGATGTTTAGAACTTTGACTTCAGCACCTTCAATCAAGTTAGCTGCGTAAGTTGCTAGAGTTTTGTTGATAGAGGTAGAGCTGGTGCTTGCGCCAAATGCGATAACTTTCATGATGTGACCTTTTCTGTGATTCCGTTAAGTGGGATTAGAATAACGTAGTCAGAAAATGGAACCATCACAAGGATTGAACGGACTCATTCAAAAAATTCGAATGAGTCTCAAATTATTGGTTCGCTCAAAAATGAGGAGGGAGAATTGTGAGCGAATAGCGCTAGACGAATAATGCTAAACGACTAAAATTAAGCTTGGTTTTGCAGCTCAACCCAAAGGTCATTAACGATCGTACGATCGGCTGGCGTCAATTCAGAACGTGCGTCTTCTAGGCTCTTCTCAATACGCAACTTAACTTCTGCTACGTCTTCAATGCCGTCTTCTTCACATGAAGCTACTGAAAGAGAAATATGACCACGTAAGTAACCACCAGCAAACAGTTCATCATCTGATGCGTTTTCAATGCGAGCATCAATTAATTCAAGTAGTTTTTCTTCAAATTCGATAATCATAATATTCTCTTATTTCACAATAAATTGGCTAGTACATAAAGGTTCTACATCGTAGAAGCTGCGTAATGCTTCAGAGAGCATTTTCACGCGAGGCGGCAGACCAGCTTCAAAGATACCCATGACTTCGCTGTGTACTTTATTCATAAAGGCCAAACGATCTGGCTCAAAATCGCCGTGTAGATTGTCACAGCTAACATTAAAAGGAAAGCCTGCGCTGGTCGCAATGATCCATTCATACGCTTGTGGGCGAATTTCCACTTTTTCAAACTCAGCTTGAACCGACTCAGTTCGGCCATCAGGCTCATACCAGTAACCAAAATCTTCCAATAAGCGACGCTCAGGACCAGCCACACACCAGTGCGCTATCT
>NZ_JBFRVX010000913.1:0-2203 GCF_041475345.1 Vibrio sp. 10N.222.48.A3
ATTTAAATTGTGAACTATTGGGTCAAAACCCATTATCTTAGGCCTTGATTGCTTTTAAATTTCGAAATTCATTGTGTTTATAATAAAATTACATTTGACGATTATGTTTATTTTGTATATTGTAACTCAAATTATGCATTTTTGGAGTGAGTGCAATGAGCGATTCAGCAATCGACATACCAGTACAAAACCTGGTTTCACCAATAGGCGAAGATTTAGAGCTAATTCTTTTTAAAGCAAAAGAGGGCATTTCAAAAAAATCTGATGTTTATGAAGGAATTATGCTTTATCAAGAGTGGTCTGAGCATTTTGGTGTGGAAGCTAATTCGGATGAATTGGATGAGAAATTTAAATCACAAAGAGATGTGGATTCTAAACGCGTAAAAGGGCTGACGGAATACTTTAATAGTAGGAAAGATACGTCTTTGCCTGGTGTGAATATCTTTATATGTGATTTGGATGTGATAGAGGAATTTTCCGTAGGTAATCGCCAGATGGTAAGAGCTGTAATCCCTGCAGATACCTCTCGTATCGTTTCCGATGGTCAGGGCAGAACAGAGAACAATCGACTCTTAATGCAGAACTCTAAAGCTGAGTTCGGAGATTTTACAATCGGCTTTAAACTGATTGTAACTCACACTAATTCCATTTGGGAATCAAGACAATTTGTGAGGCAGCATTTTTCTGATTTCAATGGTACGAGTTCAAAGCCATCATCTTCCACCTCGCTTCTTTTTGATTTATCAACTCCGCTCGGTCGAATCATGAATGACTTGCTTGAAATTCACATAGAAAAGATGAATTGTGATGTTGCGGATTTAATTTCTTTACACGGAAAAACCAAGAAGCAATCGAAGCTATGGACGTTTGCTCAATTTTACGATTTCATTTTGGCTTTTTTTGGATACAGCAAGAAAGATTTGAATACTTTGCTAGTCTCGAAACCTTCCCTCGAAACGTCATTAACTTCAACGGCACGCGATTTAATTTCTTACCTGTTTAACACACTACCGCTTGAACTTCTCGGCAATGAAGGTTGGAAAGAACGTTCCGATAAGCTTGTGTTCAACAAAGCTATTTTTGCTTATGCAGTGGCAAAGTTAGCCAAGTCAGTCTTTGAAAATCATATTGAAGAAGGGAAGTCCGGCCCAGTAGATTACACCGTCCTAGATAAGTTAAATTCCTTACCTTTAGAAACACTAGACGACAAATTATGGCTAACAAAAGGCATTTCATACGAATCTACTTTGCGTTCAAAGCGTGTTGTTAAAATTAACAAGGATTCAGCCGTAAAAATGAATCTAGGTCGATTACTTTGTTCGAAGTTACGTGTTCCTCAAACCTTAGACCTCGTTTAATAGATAGGGAATTCACCATGGACATACAAGAATTTGATTTAGGGGCGTTACGCTGTCCTGATATGCAAATAAAGCTCAGAACCTTCCTCAAAGCATGGGTTCAAGGCAATCAAATGAAAGGGCAAAAAATAGTAGTACGCTCTATAGACCCTCGATTCTTAGATAATGTACGTTTGTACTTGGTGAATGAACCAGCAATGAAGCATGTGAGACTCATTCAAGATGGCACTCAGCCTTTATCCGAAGGATTGAAGCAAGAGATAATATCTTCACCTGATTCAATTTATGCTTTTTCCTTGGATGATTTCGACGGTTGCAATTTCGCATATGCTGTTTTATTGGAGTTTAGCGGTGAATAATATGAGCAGTATTAATACTTGTCGACGTATTGTTGAATCAATGCGGTACGAAATGGGTGTTGAACCTTTCTTGGTGCAGTTTGTTGATCACTGGGCTTATTTGCACTCGGACTTATATCCTGTACCTCAAGGACTTATCACGGATGAATTTAAGGAAGCTTCAATTATGCTTTCCCACCAGTTAGCTGTATTGATGATTACTGGAGAGGAGCATGATCCATTGGCACTATTGTTTAGTGAGTTCTGTAAAGGAACAAGCAGTCAATATGCTTTTTTTCCGACCACCAGCGATGTTTCTAAGTTGGTTTGCTCGCTGATGATGTCGGATATAAATGTTGATGGTGAAATGGATACTATTTACGAACCTTGTGTTGGTACTGGAGGGTTAACCTTTCAGAAAATTATTGCCGTTACAGAACGAAGATCGCACTGGAAAAACCCACTTGGTAGCTTGAAAGTTATCGTTGAGGATGTTCACCCTACGGC
>NZ_JBFRVX010000914.1:0-895 GCF_041475345.1 Vibrio sp. 10N.222.48.A3
TAGAAATGTTGACATAGACAACTCCTAAAATTATTTATCGCGGTTTTCAACTTGTTGCTTCAGTTTCGCCAGCTCTTTTTCAATCTCGTCTTGAGCTTGTAGCTCTGCAAACTCTTGGTCTAAAGATTTTGCGTTACCGGTTTTTGCGTAAACGTCAGCTTCAGCTTCTAATTCATCCACTTTACGTGAGAATTGCTCAAACTTCGCCATTGCTTCGTTGGTTTTGCTTGAATGCAGATGTTTTTGAACATCGCGACGATTGCTTGCTGCATTATTACGAATCATTAGTGCTTGCTGTTTTGCACGAGTCTCGGCGATTTTGGTTTCAAGCTTACCGATCTCACTGGTTAGTTTTTCGATGGTTTCATGAACCAAAGTTTGCTCGGTGTGGAGACTCTTGATGATATCTTCAAGTTTTTGCTTTTCGATGAGTGCCGCTCTAGCCAGATCTTCACGTTGTTTAGTCAGGGCTAATGTCGCTTTATTCTGCCAATCTAGAATCTGAGTTTCGATAGCTTCAACTTTACGTGCTAGCTCTTTCTTGTCTGCAATGGCTTTTGCTGAGTTAGTACGAACCTCAACCAGCGTGTCTTCCATTTCTTGAATAATGAGGCGAATCATCTTTTCAGGATCTTCAGCCTTATCTAATAGTGCACTGATGTTTGAATTTACAATGTCTGCAAAGCGAGAAAAAATACCCATAAGAAACTCCTTAATTGCAATAATGGCAAATAGGTTTTAAATCGTTTTCGATTTCTCAATCCACTTGCTCAAAAATCTACGTCTGTTGTTAAACCTACCATAAGTAATCCAAGTAGCGTGCCAACTTTCAAGTCATTGTTTATCAAGCGCTTACAATAAAATGGTGATTATCCCGAACCATGCTATGATGAAT
>NZ_JBFRVX010000915.1:0-357 GCF_041475345.1 Vibrio sp. 10N.222.48.A3
GATGATATCTTCAAGTTTGTCGACCAAGGTTCTGGTGTTCGTCATGGTGAGAAAGACACAATTACAGACTTTACTAAGGGTGATGATAAAATAGATATTTCCGATCTACTCCATACAGATTCTTCTGACAGTATTAATAGCCTACTTCAAAGCAGTAAGATTGGTATTTCTCTTGAAGGTGCAGATAATATGTCAACGGCAGATCTTAAGTTGACTGTGACAGATGGTGGAAAAACTCAGGAGATCATATTGCAAGATAGCGCTGAACAATTTGATAGTTATATCACTAACGGTTCAATTTCAGATGTGAGTGGACTATTAAACGATATATTGAAAATTTACGATAACTAAACAAAA
>NZ_JBFRVX010000916.1:0-315 GCF_041475345.1 Vibrio sp. 10N.222.48.A3
ATTGATTAGGTTTAGAAAGTAAAAGAGACGATATTGGGTCTGTAGCTCAGCTGGTTAGAGCGCTCGCCTGATAAGCGGGAGGTCGGTGGTTCGAGTCCACTCAGACCCACCAATATCGACTAGAAACAAAGATGGGGCTATAGCTCAGCTGGGAGAGCGCCTGCCTTGCACGCAGGAGGTCTGCGGTTCGATCCCGCATAGCTCCACCATCTTTAAGTGTTTTTATCTGAAAATATTTAAAAATGGTTCATTAGTTTGAATCAAGCTCTTTAACAATTTGGAAAGCTGACTGATTGATTACTTACGAGTAATTCA
>NZ_JBFRVX010000917.1:0-4242 GCF_041475345.1 Vibrio sp. 10N.222.48.A3
GCCAGATACTTATAGAAAGGGTTTTTATAGTTTCTATCAGAATGGCACATTACAAAGCCACTATACGACCAGTGAAAAGCTGTCGCTGTTTGAGCGCGCATTTGATAAGTCACCACAATTAGCGGCTATGTCTGCTAACGAACTGCATTTGGCGACGCTGATTGATGGCACCATCAGCGTGGCTAAAGTTGATAACGAATATCCGCAAATATCATTCTCATCGCTTTGGCAAAAAGTCTGGTACGAAAGCTATCCTGAGCCACAATACGTTTGGCAATCAACGTCGGCGAACGATGACTTTGAAGAAAAATTCAGTTTAGTCCCTATCACATTCGGTACTATCAAAGCCGCTTTGTTTGCGATGATGTTTGCCGTGCCGGTTGCTGTGCTCGGAGCCATTTACACCGCATACTTCATGTCTCCACGAATGCGAAGAGTCGTGAAGCCGTCGATAGAACTGATGGAAGCTCTTCCGACCGTTATCATCGGATTCTTGGCTGGGCTTTGGTTTGCTCCCATTGTTGAAACGCATTTAACGGCCGTCTTCTCGTTAATGGTGCTATTACCACTGAGCACGCTACTGACTGGGCTTGTTTGGTTCTGTTTGCCAAAAATGGTGACGAGCCGTTTTACTAATGGTTGGCATGCTCTGATATTGATCCCGGTATTGGTGATTACTGTGATGGCAGTCTTTGCTGGTGAAAATGGTATGGAAGCCTTGTTGTTTGGTGGTGATATTCGTACCTTCTTGGCTAACTATGGCATCGACTTTGACCAACGGAATGCGCTGGTGGTTGGCTTCGCTATGGGCTTTGCTGTCATCCCGACAATTTTCACGATTGCAGAAGACGCTATTTTCTCTGTGCCAAAACATTTATCCGATGGCTCACTGGCGCTGGGCGCAACAGCGTGGCAGACCCTTATTTATGTGGTGTTATTGACGGCTAGCCCAGGTATCTTTTCTGCAATCATGATGGGGCTAGGACGAGCGGTTGGCGAGACTATGATTGTCTTGATGGCGACAGGTAACACCCCTATTCTTGACTGGAATATTTTGGAAGGGATGAGGACATTATCGGCAACAATTGCTGTCGAGTTACCAGAGTCCGAGGTGGGTGGTTCTCACTTCCGATTGTTGTTCTTAGCAGCACTCTTACTGTTTATTTTTACGTTCGCGGTGAACTCTGTCGCAGAGTGGGTTAGACAAAGACTGAGAGATAAATATCGTGCGCTGTAGTTTTAAAACTCTACCTCAATCTCTATCAATGGCTGTTCGCTGTTTGATTAGCGTATCTCACGAACTTGGCTCTTCCTTGGGTTCAGCACGTCAGAGCAAGGTCGTTCATAATGAATAAACTGAAGTCATTATTGTCTTGGATTAAATCAGGCTCTCCGTGGATATGGCTAACGGGTGGGGCGGTGAGCATCAGTATGCTTTCGGTTCTTGGCCTAATGCTGCTGATCGGCTGGAAGGGCTTAACCTATTTTTGGCCTGCTCCTTTGTACCAATGGCAAGTGGATTCCAAAGATGCATCGTTAGTTGTCGGCCTCGACGAAACGGTAGTAAAGCAAGATGTATTGATTGGCCAGTTATATGAACGAAAATACATCCCGATAGAGCAAGTCCCACAAGTACAAGACCTATTGTCGACTCAAAACCTGTCGACTGGGCTAATTCAGCGCTTAAGTATCAAAGTTGCCAACAGGGAGATTTATCCAGCGGACTTTGTTTCCATTTTGGATGTTAACTTACGTGAACCAACCACCCCACCTGACTGGGCTGTGATTGAGCGAAGTCGAGGTGGTTATTTCTTTGGTAAACCAGTGGGTTTTAAAACCACTTCTGGCACATTTGATTCGAACATAGACCAAAAGCTCGAGCAAGGCTTGGCGTTCGCTGATACGTTACGCAAAGAGACGTCGCGTGTTGTGAACCAAGAAATCCGCAATATCAGCTGGCAATTGGAAAACTTGCGTTTAGAAAAACGTAAGCTTGAACTCAATGAGTCAGTGAGCGATGAATACCTTAAAACCTATACTCAAACTAAATTGGAATTAAATCGCCAGTTGGCTGAAGCCGAAGTAAAGCTTGAGCATCTTAGAACACAGCTCAATGTCGAAAGCTTGTTGGTAGAAGATATGACAGGAGAGCAGGTTGAAATTTCGCTCAGTCATATTTTGGATTATTGGTACCCGAATAATATGTCTTATCTTGAAAAGGTTGGGCATTGGGGCAAACAAGTTTGGAAGTTCTTGTCGGAGAACCCACGAGACTCAAACTCTGAAGGCGGTGTGTTTCCTGCGATTTTTGGCACGGTACTGTTGGTTATTCTTATGTCGATTGTAGTAATGCCTCTTGGTGTGGTTGCTGCGATATATCTTCATGAATACGCAAAAAACAACGCACTAACACGTTTAATTCGTATCGCCGTAATTAACTTAGCGGGTGTACCGTCGATTGTGTATGGTGTCTTCGGCTTAGGATTCTTTGTGTATACCATCGGTGGTTCAATCGATTCTTTGTTTTACGCAGAACGGTTACCCGCTCCGACATTTGGTACGCCGGGTCTATTATGGTCCGCATTGACCTTGGCGGTATTAACATTACCCGTTGTTATTGTAACAACGGAAGAGGGCTTAACGCGTATCCCTAGCTCCGTGAGGCACGGTTCATTGGCGCTTGGCGCTACTCAATTTGAGACGCTTTGGCGCATTGTTTTACCAATGGCAAGCCCTGCGATTATCACGGGGTTGATATTGGCAATCGCGAGAGCTGCGGGGGAGGTGGCTCCATTAATGCTGGTGGGTGTTGTGAAGCTAGCATCAAGCTTACCTGTAGATGGTCAGTTCCCATATCTACACTTAGAGAGAAAGTTCATGCACTTAGGCTTCCATATCTACGATGTTGGTTTTCAAACATCTAATATCGAAGCGGCGCGCCCTTTAGTGTATGCGACTTCATTTTTACTGGTTACTGTGATTGTTGGATTGAATTTAACGGCCATCAATATCCGTAATAACTTGCGTGAAAAATACCGAACCTTAGGACAAGATTAGATGTTCTCGATTAATGAAACCTTGGGTTACCAAGCACCACTTGATGTTCACAATTTGAAGGATGAGCAAATTGCTATCTCGATTGAAGGGCTGAATCTTTATTATAAAGAGAGCCAAGCACTTGATGATATTTCAATGCAAATCCCAAAGGGACAGGTGACCGCGTTTATTGGCCCATCAGGGTGTGGTAAGTCGACTCTACTGCGCTGCATTAATCGCATGAACGATCTTGTTGAAGGTTGTAAGGTTTCCGGAAAAGTGAAGCTTCATGGCAAGAACGTCTATCACCCTAAGGTGGATGTCGCGACCTTACGACGCCGAGTCGGCATGGTGTTTCAACGTCCGAACCCTTTTCCTAAATCTATCTATGAGAATGTGGTTTATGGATTGAGGCTGCAAGGCGTGAGCAACAGCCGAGATCTTGATGATGCAGTTGAGCGCTCTCTGCGCGCCGCGGCGTTGTGGGATGAAGTCAAAGATCGTTTGCATGAGAACGCCTTTGGGTTATCGGGTGGTCAACAGCAGCGTTTAGTCATCGCTCGTGCGGTTGCCATCGAACCTGAAGTGCTGTTATTGGATGAGCCAACATCGGCACTCGATCCGATTTCTACTCTGACGATTGAAGAGCTGATCAACGATCTAAAAACACAATACACAGTGGTGATTGTTACCCACAACATGCAACAAGCCGCGCGTGTAAGTGACCATACTGCCTTTATTCATATGGGAAAATTGATCGAGTACTCAGATACTGACTCAATTTTTACGTCTCCATTGAAAAACCAGACGGAAGACTACATTACTGGTAGATATGGCTAACCTCTACAAAGGTGTCATCTAGAGCTAAGTCACTCTACAAAAATGGCTTTCTTCATTTCTTTCAAGGAGCAAGTATGCATTTCGGTCGCCACATTTCAGGGCAATTCAATGTCGAGTTAGAATCGATCCGTACTCATGTATTGACCATGGGCGGGTTAGTGGAGCAGCAACTCTCGTTTGCAATGCAGGCGCTCCATAAAGACGATGTTGAATTGGCCAAAAAAGTAATTCGTGACGACCATAAAGTGAATGCGATGGAAGTTTCAATCGATGAAGCATGTACTCGTATTATCGCGAAACGTCAGCCGACTGCCAAAGATCTGCGTTTGATTATGGCGATCATCAAAACCATTACTGATCTAGAAC
>NZ_JBFRVX010000918.1:0-343 GCF_041475345.1 Vibrio sp. 10N.222.48.A3
ATGTATCCACTAGCCCCCGCAATTAATACTTTCGTTATTCCCTTATTCTGTCCATTACACATAACCAATGACATGCATCTCCCTTTGAAGAAACATTCTTCAATATACGATCAGCCAATACACTCTTAGCATTTATGTGTTGATCAAGCTAACAAGCCCCTTTGATTCCAAAAAGTATTGTGTGGTGAGTAGTTAGATATCAACCTTTTCTGTGAGCCTTGCTTTCAATTTTATGCCCAACTTAATGTGGGCTTTGGGTTGAACCATTGGCTCTAAGCCAAACTGCTTTCTTGTATTATTCAATAACAAAGGCGGTAACTTTTCTTCACAGTACATGGCCTGT
>NZ_JBFRVX010000919.1:0-2447 GCF_041475345.1 Vibrio sp. 10N.222.48.A3
ATCCAATACTCTTGATCTTCTTGGCCAGGTTCTGCATCAGGAAGGTCGATGGATTGTTTGTCCAACACAGTGACGTTCACTTTCTTTTCTGGCGCATTTTCACCTTGTGAGTGCTTTCGATAGAAACCAAGAAATACCCAAGCCGCTAGACCGGCGAGTGCAAAGATGGCAAAAAAGAGTGAATTAGGCATGTAACCTCCATGTAGTCGTGATGGTTATTCTAATCTTTCAAGCAATAGGGATATGTGTTTCAAGCCGTTATTCGTGAACTGTTGTAAGCCAAGCTGATTATTTTTCGGCAGACATCACATTTAGAGGCCAGTTTGGGATAAAGCATTGTTATTTATTGTCTCTTTCTCTCGTAAATAACAGTGATTTTGTATAAGAATAGGGAAATGCTCGACTAGAATTATAGTGTGGAGTGGGAGGGCTAATATGACCGATATTGAAAAAGTGGTGACAAGAACTCGTAATATAGAGAAATTATTGAGGCTTCAATATCATGCCGAAGGCGAAGGATTGCATGAGCTTGTGTCAAGCTGTGAAGAAAGGCTACCGCACGATACGGTGAGTAAGCTGCGTTATATCGCAACGTGTCGTAATAAGGTAGTCAATGAGCATGAGGCTAAGTTGGAAGACCAGCATAAGTTCATCATGATGTGTAACGACTGTGAGAAGGAGTTGACTCCACGTAGTGGTCGTTTTATTTGGCGAGTTGCAATCTTACTGATGATGGCAATGACTTTAGCTGCTGCTGGTTTCTATTATGCGAACTGGGATGTGTTAACACTGCATCTGTTTTCGAAATGAAAAAATTGAACAAAAAAAGGGACGCTAATGGCGTCCCTTTTTTTATCTGTAACTTGCTTAGTACATCATCGGTAGTGTCATTAGACCTACAACTACCGCGATCATTACAAGTCCTTGTCTTTGCGAAGATGAAATCATAACACTACTCCTAAATTTGGTTGTCTCTCGCTATGTTTTAAAGAATAGCACTACTTATGGCTTTAGATCAAGAATTACTTTCGAAGCCTTTAAAAGTGATAGAAAACTATTGGGTTTTCTATCACTTTTGCTATGTTTTACTGTGTATTTTGGGGAGCTTTTATTTTGTTCGTTGTGATTTATTTTTGTTCTCATTTGGTTTAAGTTGTTGTTTTGTAATGGTCATTTTGTGTAATTTATATTGTTAAAGGTTGTTAAACTGTATTAATAGGGCTTGGTGGTGTCTAGGTTTGTTTAATTAAGCTTTATAGGTTTTAGGTTTAATTTTTGTGATGGTTTTTTGACAGGAAGCTTAGCGAAACCTGACAAAGTGGTTTTTATAAAGGTAATTTACGCACTTTGTAAGTCTAGGTTTGTATAGTGTTGGAAAGTTCTATGTAAGTCTGTTTTTTGATTTTAAGTGTTTGTTTTTAATATTTTTGTGTATTTGATTTTGAACTTTTAGTTATGTGGTATTTGCAATATATAGCGACATATTGTGGCGTTGGCAGGATAGAAGTGATTGGAATTTAAGTTTGGGTTCTCTAGCGTCAATTTATATGAGTTTTCCGAACAATGAGTCTATTTTAAAAGGAATAATCACTATCGCTGCAGGTATTGTGACGACTTCAATCTAAAGATGCTCTTTTTAGTGGAAGCGTAATCAAGATCCAATTTTGAAGGGCTGAGGCTTTACATCAACATCCGTGTGCCTAGACTGGCGACGATTAAAAGCAATAGGGCAAATGATATGTGGAGTTGGTTGGCGGTTTCCTTGTCTGGTATTGGAGCAATAACAGGAACGAAACATGGGCATATCGGTCAGGCTTTATTGTATAAGGTCTTTACCTTTGTATTATTGGCGATTATTGCTCTAACTCAATCTGTTGTCGTTGATTTTACCTATTGGGTAGTCGCTGGGTTAGCTATATCCGCGATCGCAGATGTGCTTCATACTGTTACTCAAAAACGTCTTCTGCATTTTGTGTGTTTCCTGTTGGCTCAACTTTGTTACAGCAAAGCATTTTGGTTACAGCTATCAGGAGAAATGGTCTGGTGGTTGTTCGCGCTGCTGTTAGCTGCATGTATCGTTGCTTTCTTCCTATTACTCCCTCGCTTAGACAAACTCGTTTTTCCAGTGGTTATCATGGGTATTGTACTCATTCAGCTTGCTTGGGCTTCTGGTGAAGTCTGGTTACTTGAGCCTCAGCTATCACATGCTGTTGGTTTTGTTGGTTGCTGCGTGCTGCTGCTTTCCGCATTGGCGTACGCCCTAAATTTCTATCGCAGCCCAATTAAGGGCGCTTATTTTTGGGTAACGGGCAGTTACTTTCTTGCACACGCTCTCATCGTTGCTTCCCTCACCATTTAGGGTAGAGCTAGCTTAACTCTGAGCTACATCAAGGCAGCTCAGATGAAAGTAGGTACTCTACGTCTACTTCATTTAACATGAGATAGAC
>NZ_JBFRVX010000920.1:0-1895 GCF_041475345.1 Vibrio sp. 10N.222.48.A3
CAATTATAGTTCCTTTTTCGCAATTAAATGCGATTAAGGTTCATTTCATTTTGTTTTGTTAAATTTTTGAGATTTTATTTTATGACAGAGAAGTTTGTTCAAACCATTTCTAGTGTTAATTATAATAAAGGCGTTTTTTCCCTTTATTTCGTAGGTCAAGACCAAAAAAATATGGCTAGTGGCGTAATGGCTGAAAATGATGATGACCTTGAGCTTAAACAAGTGGTTCATATGCCAGCTTCTGGCTTTATGTATATGGTTTCCATGGTTAAAAACATGCTCGAAGATCCTCGCATGTCAGCTGAATTTGACAAGTTAGTTGCAGCGGGTTTTTTACCATCAAGTGAACCGGTTGACCCTCAGGCTGAAGAGGGAACAACGGAAGAAAAAACTGCGCCAAAAAAGCGAGTTTCTAAAGTTAAATAGCAACTGCATTTGGTGATATTGGGCATATGTCTATTGCATATCAATCAGCAAATCTTACGTTAGCGCAAATTCAAAAAATAATCGGAGGGGTGATGTTGTTAAGTCAGCATTCACCTCTTCATCGCAGATACGTTGTTGCTGAATGGCAGCAACGTATTATGCCTGCGTTTGAGCTAAACCAGTTTTGCTATTACGAAGATGAACAAGGTCGCCCAATTGCATTTTGTAATTGGGCGTTTTTGTCTGAGCAAAGCCGAGATGAGTTGTTATCTGGAGTGCGGGAAATTTCTTTATCTGACTGGCAATCTGGCCAGCATATTTATATCCCAGAGATGATAGCGCCATTCGGTCATGGCCGCGAAGTTGTCAATGACCTTCGTCGCCGTGTATTCCTTCCGTGGCAGGGGCAGAAAGTTTGTACGGTCCGCGGCAAGGTCAATGTTCAAAGTGATCGCTGTATCAGAAAGGTACAGTGGTTTTCTATTTAATCCGAAATTAGAGTTTATTTTATGGGAAAACCATTTTGGAGAAGTGTTGAATACTTCTTTACAGGGAGCTATACCGCTGACGATGGGGACAATAATATTGTTGCGACTAGTCTTATTGGCGGCGATATTCGAGCTTACGGCGGTGATGATCATATCACCGTCGCTTCAATTACTGCCACAGTTTATACGGGTAGTGGTAATGATACAGTCGTAGGCGGTGCGGCCCATCTAAAGGTAGAGGATTCTATTGGTAACCTTAGTGTAAAAGGTGCGGCTGGGTATGTTGATATCAATAAAAGTGGGGGTGGTGATGTCTCATTTGCCGGCCTTGCTGGTGGAGTTACTATTGACCACTTAGGTAATCGCGGTGACGTAAATTATGGAGGTGCAGCTGCATACAACGGTATAACCCGTAAAGGTCTAAGTGGTAATGTGACATTTGGTGGTGTTGGTGGTTACAACAGTCTTTGGCATGAAACAAACCAGGGTAACTTATCCTTTACGGGGGCAGGGGCCGGAAACAAACTCGACCGAACTTGGTTCAATAAATACCAGGGTTCACGTGGTGATGTGACATTCGATGGGGGCGGTGCGGCTAACAGCATTAGTTCACGAGTGGAAACTGGCAATATCACTTTCCGTGGTGTTGGTGCCGATAATCATCTGGTTCGAAAAGGTAAAGTTGGAGATATAACCCTACAGGGTGCAGGCGCATCAAATCGAATTGAACGTACACGCCAAGCTAATGACGTTTATGCTGAAACACGAGGGAACGTTACATTTGAAGGGGTTGGAGGGTACAACAGCCTTTACTCTGATGTCGCCCACGGAAATGTCAGTTTTTCCGGGGGGGGAGCCTACAATAATATTACCCGTAAAGGGATAGGTAAAGACTTCGACGGCGAAGGGATGGCGCATGTCAATGCCGATGAAATCGTGCTTACTCAAGCGGTACTAAGTGGAACTTGGATTGGCCAGGAT
>NZ_JBFRVX010000921.1:0-4199 GCF_041475345.1 Vibrio sp. 10N.222.48.A3
TCGTCCTTACTGCGAAGTGGTTATCCATTCATTTGAAAGCTTAGAAAACTCAGTCGTGAAGATCGTCAATGGTCATCATACGGGTCGTGAAATTGGGTCACCAATCACCGATTTAGGTTTACGCATGTGGAGCACATTCGAGAAAACTGGCGAAGTTTCTCCGAAAAGCTATTTCACCAACTCAGCAGATGGTTCCCTACTTAAATCGACCACCTGTGTACTGGCTGGTCCACAACAAAAGCCGATTGGTATGCTGTGTATCAACATGAACTTATCTTTCCCATTTCCAGAAATCGTCAAGACGCTGATGCCGCAGTGCAATGTGCCACAAACCATTGTCAGTGAGACCTTCAGTAACAATGCAAATGATGTGATTCAGCAAGCATTGAGTTCAGCCATTAACGAGGTTGACCAAGACGAGTCGGTTTCCTGCAAAGGTCGTAATAAAGCCATCATCCGTTGCTTATTTGATAACGGCGTATTTGAGCTAAAAGAGACGACTACACAAGTATCAGAGCAACTTGGGATCAGCCGACAGGCGGTTTACAAGTTTATCCGTGAATTTAAATCAGAATAAAACCAATAATTAGGAGTTACATCGTGAAACAGATCATTGCCACTGAACAAGCACCTGCAGCTATCGGCCCTTACTCACAAGGTACGTCTTACGGCGACATGGTTTATACATCAGGTCAATTACCTCTCGTTCCAGAAACCATGCAGTTTGTTGAGGGCGGCATCAAAGAGCAGGCTCGTCAGTCTCTGGAAAACTTAAAAGCTGTATTAGAAGCGAGTAATGCGGGACTGGACACAGTGCTTAAGACAACCTGCTTCCTATCAGACATGGAGAACTTCGTTGCCTTTAACGAAGTGTATACAGAGGTGTTTGGTACAGAGAACGCACCTGCTCGCTCTTGTGTTGAAGCAGCACGACTACCAAAAGACGCACTGGTTGAAATTGAAGCCATCGCATACAAAAAATAACCGACTTAGGTATTAATGGGTATCATAGGAGATTCTCATGAGCGTTTCATTTATTGGATTAAGCATACTGTTCTTTGGGTTCTACGCACTGCTGTCGAACTTCAAAAAGCAAAAGAAAAGTTTTAACTTCCGCGTACTGAGTGCGCTTGCTGCTGGCTTACTGTTCGGTGGCGCAATTCAACTTGTTTTCGGTGTCGGCAACGTTGCGACATCTGGCTTTGCTGAACTGATTTCGGTGTTCGGTAAAGGCTACATCAAACTTCTACAAATGATCGTTATCCCACTTGTGTTTGTGGCGATGATCTCTTCGATCATGAACGTTGAAGGCGGCGGTGCGCTATCTCGAATCGCACCAAAAATCATCGGTATTCTACTTTTCACTTGTGCTATCTCAGCGGCCGTTGGTATCGCAAGTATTTACCTATTTGGTATCGATGCGAACGCGCTAGTAAGCACAATCGGCACAAACAGTGCGATTGAAGCTCGCGGTGATTCACTGGTCGCAACACAAGATGCGATGGCGAGCAGCGGTCTGTCTGGTATGGCTCTGTCTATCATTCCAACCAACATCTTCGACATGCTAACGGGCTCTCAACGTACTTCTACGCTATCAACTGTACTGTTCGGTATGTTCCTTGGTTACTGCATCCTTCAAGTGAAAAACCGTAAGCCTGAGAAAGTGCAAAACTTCGTTGATTTCATCAACTCTGCAAAAGAAGTAGTGCTTTCAATGGTTCGTGAAATCCTGAAGCTAACGCCTTACGGTGTATTCGCTCTGATGACCACGTTCATGATGACAAACGACCTGTTCGCACTTGCAGAGATGGGCCGCTTCCTTCTAGCAAGCTACGTAGCAATTGGCGTTATGTTCGGCATCCACTTCGTGATGGTGTCAATGTTCGGCCTTTCTCCTGCCAAGTTCATGAAGAAAATCTGGCCAGTACTCGTGTTCGGTTTCGGGTCTCGTTCAAGCATGGCAGCTATCCCACTAAACGTTGAAACACAAACTCAGCGCCTAGGTGTAGACGAAGAAACAGCAAACATGTCAGCGACATTCGGTACTAGTATCGGTCAAAACGGTTGTGCCGGTATCTACCCAGCAATGCTAGCAATCATGGCGGCACAGGTCATGGGCATGCCTGTAGACTTGAGCTTTATCCTACAACTGATAGCTGTTATCGCGATTGCTTCATTCGGTATCGCAGGTGTTGGTGGCGGTGCAACGTTCGCAGCAGTAGCGGTACTCACCATCATGGGTCTAGACATCACAGTAGTCGCGATTTTAGTGTCTATTGAAGCACTAATTGACATGGCTCGTACAGCGCTGAACATCTCAGGCTCTATGTTGTCAGGCGTTCTTACAGCGAAGAAGAATGGCTCATTGGATACTGAACAATACGACGCTGACGTTACAGCGACAGTATCAAAAGAAGCAGCAGTATAATTCTCAAACTTAATTAAGAGCACTCCACGTGAGTGCTCTTCTGTTTTTCCTGAGTTCAGGTTATTTAGGTAGTAAATATGAAAGTTGTTGTTATAGGCGGTAGCGCCGCGGGTATGAGTTTCGCAGCAAAATACAAACGTAATCAACCATCAGACGAAGTCATCGTTTTAGATAAGCGTAGCTACATCTCTTTCGGAGCCTGTGGCTTACCTTACTTTGCAGGCGGCATGTTTGATGACACCGAGCGAATGATCTCCCGTACACCAGATCAAGCCATAAAATCAGGCTTAGATGTACGTGTAGAAACAGAAATGGTGTCATTCGACCGCACTGAAAAGCAAATTACGGTACGTCACCAAAATGAAGAAAGCGTCATCGATTACGATATGTTGGTCATTGCAACAGGTGCGCGACCAATCGTTCCACCATTAGGTGAATTCAATCCAGAACACGTATACACACTAACAAGCATGGAAGACGGCTTGGCGGTTAAAGAAGCGCTAAAGGATGTTAACAAGCAACGTGTGTGTGTTATTGGGGCTGGTTTTATCGGCCTGGAAGTATTCGATGCAGCGCACGGCTTAGACAAACACGTGACGATCATCGAACGTGAACAACACATCATGAGCCGTCAGTTCAGCCCAGAAATCATTGAAGTAGTCGAAGGTGCGATTCGTGAATCAGGTGCAGACCTTAAAACAGGGTGCAGCGTGTCTGCAATTCGCGATGCGGAACAAGGTGGTTACATAGTAGAAACCGATAATGGCAACGTAGAAGCCGATGTCGTGATCCTGTCACTCGGTTTCAAACCAAACACGGAAGCATTCGAACTGCCAAAAGCTGCAAACGGCGCTCTGTTGGTAAATGAATATGGTGCTACTGTAGATGCTTACATCCACGCAGTCGGTGACTGTGCCGTTGTCCATCATATGGCACTAGGCAAACCTGTTTATGTTGCTCTAGCAACCACAGCCAATAAGCAAGCGCGTATGATGGCAGACAAGCTAGCAGGTAAAGATACCTACATGTCGGGCTTCTTGGGGTCGTCTTGTTTGAAAGTACTCGATTACGAGCTGGCGTGTACTGGCGTAAATGAACTTCTAGCGAAAGAACATAACTTGGATGTGAAAGTATCGACCATTTCAGATAAGAACCAAACCGATTACTACCCTGGCCAGGAAGACATCAAGGTGAAGTTGGTTTATCACCCAGAAACTAAGGTCCTTTTAGGTGGTGAAATCGTAGGTAAGAAAGGAGCCGTTGGCCGCATCAATGCACTGGCCGTAGCGATCACAGCCAAGATGACTACTCAACAACTAGGCTACATGGATTTCTGTTATGCCCCACCTTTTTCACGTACTTGGGATGCTTTAAACGTGGCGGGTAACGTCGCTAAATAAGCGAGCTGATTGTACAAATTCCAAAGAGTATTCATTGAGACATCAAAGCAGAGCGATTACGCTCTGCTTTTTTAATGCCTTAACTCTACGAACCTTATAACTAGATAATATAACGACTTATCTAGTGTTTTTGAGCTCTCTTTTAGCAAATTCAAGATGTAAAAAAGCCCGCTGATTTCTCAGCGGGCTTTTCAATGGTGGTGGAGGGATAGGGATTTGAACCCTAGAACCGCTATTAACGGTTGCCGGTTTTCAAGACCGGTGCTTTCGACCACTCAGCCATCCCTCCAACAAATTGTCATCAATAGATTAGTACACTACTGATGTTGTTAATTGCTAATGCAAGTAACGTTATTTAAAGCCTGGCGATG
>NZ_JBFRVX010000922.1:0-889 GCF_041475345.1 Vibrio sp. 10N.222.48.A3
GTAATTGCTTATAGATAGCAATCGCCAACTCAGGGGCGTGATTATTGTCTGGGGTGTGGATCATTAAATAAGGTTGTTTTCCTTCATTTAACCAAGTCGGTAATTTCGCGAACCAAGGTTTAAAGAAAGCCAGATTGGGTTCCTGATCTGGATGACCAATAAAGCGAACCATCGGATTGTTTGCCGTCGCAATGGCATGAACCGGAACACGTGGTTTCTTTTGATGCGCGTCGATCACCGCTTCTGTGGTTGGTGGTGCGGAGAAAACAGGACGGCTATCCATAATGATGCGATTGATCCCTTCTTCTATCAACCAATGATTGAAACGTTTTTCGGCATCGCCTTTATCAAAGAAACCAAGGTGACGAACTTCAACGCCGAGCTGCATGTCTTTTGGAAACAAGGTACAAAATTTTTGCAGGGCAGGAAGCATGCTGGGTTCGAAGCTATGGGGCAATTGAATCGTCCACTGACCAATGCGCCTATGTAGGGGCGACATGGTGAGCAGAAATTCTTTGAGCTCGGCTTGGCAATGTTTTAAGTGCTGCTGGTGGGTGATGAACTTAGGCAGCTTAAAAGTAAACTTGAAATCATCGTGACTCGCGGCTTTCCAGTTATTGACCGTTGAGACACTGGGTGTCGCATAGAAAGTCGTGTTGCCTTCAACGGTATGAAAAACTTGGGAGTATTTTTCTAAGCGCTCAGCGGGTTTTGTTCCTTTACCATAGAACTGACTTTGCCACTCAGAGTGAGACCACATTGTTAACCCAAGTCTTAGAGGTAAAGTTTCTGTTGTTATTACACGAGCATCCATCTATTACACCGTTATTTATCACGCCATCAGTCATTACAAAAAATTTTTGGGTTGAAATTAGGGCGTGTTGATCTT
>NZ_JBFRVX010000923.1:0-6458 GCF_041475345.1 Vibrio sp. 10N.222.48.A3
CAATAGCTGATCGCGATTTTGATATCGCTCGATTTGATTGCATCATAAAACCCGAGCGCCACAGGTTTAGTGCCACCGCTTGCTTGTGGGCCAAGTAATAGGGCGATAGGTGTTTCTCCTGACCCTTTTGGATGTCTTTTCGACAAAAACTCTCCGACTTGGAAGCCCATTTGATACCAGTCGACACCGACCGTGCCTTTTAATACTCTTTGTTGCTCTTTATTGACGGTTAACTCATTGACTGTGGCAAACACAGGGGTTGCTCCGACCCAGTTGGTCAGGTTCTCATGGTAAGCGTCAGGCGAAACTGTGCCTAAAATAATGGCATCAGCCCCCCATTGCGTGCAAAGCACCAGTTGTGAGGCCTGTTTGGCTACGTTGGGGTAACCGCCAGCTTCCAAAACTCTAAGTTCGACTTGTTGCTTTTCTGCTTCTGAGACCATTCCGTAGTTAACCGATAACCAATAAGAGTCTTTTAGGTGCGGATAAATGGCACAAATTTTTTCTTTTTGTGATGTGGCTTCTGCCGGTTTTATTGGGCTCAAAGGCTCACTAGCACTTACTACAGTGGTGACTGATGCTAGTAATGAGAGAAGAATTTTTGAAGTTAAAGGTCTAGATAGCATGAATTGCCGTTTTATTGGTTTTAGATAAGAAACACTGCAAAATATAGCGTATTCTGCATGGGTAAAGAAGAACGTTTTAAGGTTTAGAGTTTATGTTGTTAGCTTCAGCGAGTATTGGACGCAAGCTACTGGCCTCATTCTTAGTGATGGCCCTGTTGGTTTTATTGTCTGCATTGATCGGTGTTTCTGGTTTTAGCTTTGTAGCAAAGACTGAAAGAAACGTCGTCGATTCTGCTCTTCCTGCCATGATCGAAGCTCGTCAAGTATCTGAGTTGAGTAACCGTATTATTTCGTCGGTACAAACGCTTTCTAATGCGAGAAATGAAGCAGAAAGAAAAGAAGCGGGCACTATGTTGTTCGGTCAACTTGAGTCGCTTCTTCAGCATATCAAAGAACTTGGCGTCGACAGTTTTGATTCCCAACTTCTTAATAAACTCGAAAACAATGTCCAAAGTGTTATTAATACACTGGCTGAGTTGGGCGTGTCAGTTGAACGTAAGCTTTGGTTAAACAAGGAACTGTCTTCTCGTGTTGAAGAGATGCGTCTACTTGCGGAAGAGCTAGAGCAGCTAACCCGAACCCAAGTGTTGAACACGGCCACCATCGCAGTTGCCAACGTCACACACATCTATGACCTACTAGAAACTAAGCAAACTGATAAAGCCTACCAAGCCTTAGATGCGCTTGTTGAGGTTGACCTTGATTTGTCTGAACGCTTGCACGAATTACATTTGTTGGCGTACAAAATGCTTAATCAAATTGAAGAAACGCAGACTGTCACTAACGTTGAACGTATTCATCAAATCCAATCTGAGTTTGAATCTAATCTAAGAATTATGGCGCGCCGTGTGAAAGCGGTCGAAGATCCGACTCGTTCAGCGCAGATGTCTCAGTTGCTTGAAGAGTTGAGAAAACGCCAGGTCGTGTTCGATATCTCGCTAGAACAATATGAGAACACCAAAAAGTCAGAGTTTCTGATGCAAAATACGTTGGAGCTGTTCTCTCAGCTGAATACAACGGTTAACCAACTGGTTGATGATTCAAACCGAAGCACAAAAAAAGCGGTTGATGAGCTGACCAGCACGTTGAATCTGGCTCAATGGTCGCTGTCTGTGATTTCGGTTATTGGTTTGGTTATCGTCGCATTTATCGTTTGGCGAGTGGTTTATATCTCGGTGGTTAAACGTCTTACTGAATACTCTTCAGCTTTGATGTCTATCGCTCAGGGGCGTCTGAATATCGATATCTCGGTTAAAGGTAATGATGAACTGGCTCATATGGGTGAGGCTATTATTACAGCGAGAAATACGGCACAGGCGCTACAAGTGGTTGCCGTTGGAGAAGCGAAGGCGAAACGTGAGCTCGAAGAACATAAAGAGCACTTAGAAGAATTGGTCACCGACCGAACTTATCAACTGCAAAAAACCAATGAGAAGTTGAATGTCGAGGTGGAAAATCACGCTAAGGCTCGTAATGCCGCAGAACAAGCAAGCCGGGCTAAGTCCGCCTTCCTCGCGACGATGAGCCATGAAATACGAACACCGATGAATGGTGTGTTAGGTACGGCTCGATTACTTAAAGATACTGGGCTAGATCCTTTGCAATCGGGTTATGCCGATATCATTAACCGCAGCGGCAAGAATCTTCTCGCCATTTTGAATGACGTGCTTGATTATTCAAAGATAGAAGCGGGGCATTTAGAAATACGCACGGCTTCGTTTGATCTCTACCAAATGGTTAAAGATACCTACCAACTAATGGAGGGACGTGCTGCTGAGAAGAAACTTAATTTCGATTTCCATATTGAAAGTAACGTACAACGTTATTGGCGTGGTGATGTAACACGAATCAGCCAAATTTTGAACAATCTGGTTGGCAATGCGATTAAGTTCACTGAAACAGGCTCAGTCGATATCTTTATCAGCTTAGATATAGAAGATGAAAATCGAGTGATGTTTGAAGTGTCAGACACGGGGGTTGGCATTGATAGCAAAGAGCAAGCTTGTCTGTTTGATGCATTCACCCAAACCGGTAGTGGTCGCAATAAAACTGGCGGCACTGGGCTAGGGCTAGCGATCAGCAAAAGTATCATGCAAGCAATGAACGGTGATATTGGTGTTCATTCCGAAGAAGGTGAAGGGAGCCAATTCTGGTTCTCAGTACCTTTGTTCGCGGGTGAGAAGATTGAAACGAAAGCACCGACTATTGAAGCTTGTATCCGTGCCAAAGTACTGTTGATTGAAGATAACCCTGTTAACTGCATTGTTGCTGAAGGATTTCTGAATAACCTAGGCCATGACGTTGTGATGGCGACAACAGGAGAAGAGGCCAGAGCTATATTCAGTGAGCAGGCGTTTGATATTGCGCTGGTAGACATCAATCTACCCGATTGTGATGGCATAGAGCTGATTCAACAGTTAAAAGCGATCCTAGAACAAACGTCCACGGCTGAGCCGCTAAATATACCCCCTATGGTGGCGGTGTCGGCGCATGTATTCAATGAAGAAGTCGAAAGCTATTTAGCATCAGGGTTCGATGGTTTCTTGCCTAAGCCGTTGGAGAAAGAGGCTCTTTCTCAGCTCATCGTTACTCAACTCGATGGTAAAGCACTGTTGTTGCCACAGCCTGATCCGAATGATGCTGTTTGCAAACAAAACTATAAACGCGTAATTGAGAGTAACAGTGATGAACTGAACGCCACACAGATGGCAGATGTATTGGCTAATCACACGGCTATAATTGATTCTCAATATGATACCCAAGACCGAGGAGATGCTCCGGTGAAATTGATTGATTCCAAAGTGATAGAGGGTGATCTGTCGATTCTTGGATTAGAGAAAATGAAACAGATCGTTGCGCTGTTTGATGAAAGCAGTGACCTGACCTTGAATGAATTAGCTGAGGCGAGTCAAGCGGATGATGGACGAGAAGTGAAGTCCTTGGCGCACAAACTTAAAGGGTCGGCGGGTAGTTTGGGTCTATCAGCACTGTACAGCTTGTGTCAGAGCATTGAAGCAAGCGAAGAACCATTATTGCAGTATCGAGATAACGACCAAGCTTTATCGGAACTAGTTAGAGATTCGTTGAAGGCACTTGTGCCCTATGTTTCCGTTTAACGATGTGAGCCTGTTTTAAGCTTATACCTAATCTGCAAGCTAAATAAAAAATCCTCTGAACGACTATTCGTCAGAGGATTTTTTATAGCATGTGTACCAATGGTTCTTTAAGAAAGACTTACCAAGATTTCAAGTAATATGGCCGACGATTAAGGCGATATAGCCGACGTTCAAGGCAATATAGCCGACGCTCGAGGCAATGTGCTCAATGTTCAAAAGCTAGAATCAAGGTATACCGTTTACTCGCTATCTATTTTTACTATCTATTCTCAAAACGGTTGTAATCCAATAAACCAAACTCAATCGGTTGATCTTGTTGATACCAACGGTGAACTCGGTCGCTGAATGGCCAGAACTCAGGCGAACTGCGTCGTACTGCAAACTTATCCAGCAACGCGACGTAATCTTTTTCTGTGTCCAAGCTTTGCAGTGCTTTAACCAGAGTCGGTATATTGCGCTCAGTTAATGACAGATAAGCGGCAGGGTAGCTACCTACAACCCCACGTACTAGTGTTAAGTCGTCATTGGCGTAATCTCGATTACCCTCTTCATTGAACAGGCTTGAAATGTTGCTGTGAGCGTTATTGTGAATCATGGTGAACAGCTGCTCATCGCCGTTCTCGCTTTCAATCATGATCGTAACTAATTGAGGCACATGACGCAGACCAACTCCCTTAATCAAATTCACTTGTTTGAGCAGAGCTTCGTTTTTCCGACTGAAACCTGTTTCGACAATATCAAAGCGATTATCGAGGATCGGCGCGAGCTTATCTTTGATCATATTAAGCAGTTCACGCTTAGGATTTGTCGTTTTGTATATCACGTTGGTTGGCTGGTCAAAAGGTGCAATATTACGCTGCAAGTAGTCGCTCAACTGTGAGCTTTGGTTTTCATACCAACTTGAGTGTTCAATGTGTCGTACGTCTTTTGGAAGAAGGGTCAAGAAGTTACTCTCACCCTCAAGGCGCAAGAAATCCATAAACATACGGGTAATCAGTTGGTGGCCGAAGTTACCGTAGACATCAAAACCAGCAACGAGAAGGTAATGGATACGTTCTAGAAGGGCGTAATCAAGAATCCACGCTGTCTTGGGTTGTGGGCCAACTAAACCTTGAACAACTGAAGCGCTATCAAAGTGTCTAAAGATAGTAAGCGCGGCATTACGGTTCGTGCCATTGCCATCCCAAATGATATCTGTGTCTAGATTTACTCCGCTATCAAACCATTGATTGGTGAAGTCTGATTTTGCATTAAGGTATCGAGCTTGTTGCTTCGCGTAGCTCACCCAGCTTGTGACAGGGACAGTGTTGCTTTCTAGTTCACTAGGCAGCTTTAGGTTTTGCTTCTGGTTGGCATAAAACTGATTAATTTCAGGCAGATCTGCTTTATCAGGATCGATGAATAGTACCCAGAATCTATCATTGATCACGTTGAGTGCGAGCTGCCCGCGACACACCGGCCCCTTGATAAAGGCCATGATGGTGTTTTGTGCATTGTCCAGCATGAAATGGAAGCGCGAGTTCACCGGAAGAGCTTCAAACGAAGTCATTGGATTCGCCGCGACGTCAATCGCGTAGCTAGGAAGTTGTTTGACAGCGTAACGAGCATCCACAAACCATGTGTTCCAATTGTTCAGGCGTTCTTCATTTAATGCGAAAGGCATGTGTGTTTTGTGGACGATGGTGCCTTGCTCTGGAATCAGGCGATAATAAACCCGATCCACTTTTGGATCGTCGTAAGGTCGACGACTCGTGATGCGTTGAACCGCTTCACCAGGAGGCGTCGCAGAACGAACCAAGGTGAAGAAGCGTGTTGGCTGAGCTAAATCAGAGAAATAGAGGTGTGATAGAAACAGATGTTCATAGATATAACGTGCTGAAAGCTGGCTTTTATTGTCACTCTTGTTGAGAAAGCCCTCGTAGATATCAACGAGCTCTTGTTCCGCATCATTCAGTGGAATATGGTCATTCATTAACGCGCCGTTTTCCAACCAACTCATTAAAGTCGCGTATTCCGTTTTATCTAAGTTCGGCATGCCATAAGGCATTCCCCACGTCGGGTAATCTCTTTCGTATTGAGCGTACTCTTCAATGGTTGGACACTGTTGGTCGCGATCGGTTGAAAAGTCGAAGCCTTCAAGTTGCGTTTGATCTGGAAGAGGGTGGTTTTCTTTTTGCATCAACATACGAGAAACAAGCCCAGCATCAAGGTTAGCCGTTGAATTCTGCATACGTTCGTTTAGCACTGGATGAAAATCCGCATCACGCCACTCTTGTGTGGTTATCGCGTCTTCAAACAGGCGGGTAGGGGCTGAGGCGGTTAAACGGGTGCCTTGATAAACGAGTGCCTTACTCGCCCCTCGGTCGATACCTTCAACTGAAGACATTTTTAGCTGGCAAGGTGCATCATAACAAGCGTGGCAAACAACACAGCGGCTATCAATGATAGGCTTTACTTCGTCAATGAAATGCTGTGCTTGAGATGAAAGAATAGGCGCTTGGCGATCACGGACTTGCTGTTCACCAAAGAGCTGATCGAAGTTCAACCCCGCGTAGACGGCACAACCTGAGAAGACGCTAACAAAAGCTAAAATGAAGAGTTTTTTCAAATTCATACGTATTAAAGATTAGGCATTTTCTCTAATTATATCGAAAATGATTGAAAAAGCTCATGTTCTGACTATTTTATAGATAAGATATTGATGTAAGTTATTTAC
>NZ_JBFRVX010000924.1:0-599 GCF_041475345.1 Vibrio sp. 10N.222.48.A3
CACGCCCTTATCACTATTTACAAAATCACTAGCAGCTTGTTCTAACAAGGCTGCAGTGTTGTCAGAGGTAAAAGCTTCAGGCTGTAAGTTAGGGCAACCTAAACTCGCGCAATTCACCGCGTAATGCGTGCGCGGATCTTGCCAAATCGGTCTTAAAATTCGATGCTCAATATCATTGAGTGTTAGTGACTTCCCGTTAACGATTACTACATCATCTCCCCACGGTCCAAAACTAAACAGTCCGCCGAGCTTGGTGATGGATTTTATTGGGTAGGCATCAAGAATTAAATCGACAGTCACGGCGTTATATAAATTAACCCAGTAGGCATATTGTTCCGCTTTTGAGTAGTCGAGTGGATTCAACTGCTCTAGCCTCTTGATGTATTGCTTGAGCTTTGTCTTATCTGCAGTGCTCACGGCTTGATAGCGAACTAGGGTGTTTTGCCCTTGTTTAACTAAGTAGCTATCGATAAATTGCTGCCAATCTTGATGAGATACCTGTTCTAGATTGGTTTCGTCGCTTTGGTTCCAGTATGGCCAAAGATCGGATTTAGGCGCAGACCAAGCTAAGGTTGAGAAAAGTAGGCTGACAATAAAAA
>NZ_JBFRVX010000925.1:0-1503 GCF_041475345.1 Vibrio sp. 10N.222.48.A3
GGTAAGATCTTCTGGCGTTCGTTTTAAGAACGCTTAACCTTTTTGGACATGTAATCAGAATCAAAAAACTCAGGCCAGTACATTTTCACATAACCGCCTGCCACCCAAATCACTAGGATGGTCGCGATGGTTAATTCAAAGAAGCCGAATTTATGCAGCCAATACCATTGTGGGTATTCAGCACCGAAAAATGTGGTTAAGCGGTGCATAGCAATGGCGCTGATCACGGACGGGAAGGTGACGGCTGCAATCGAAGGTTGGAACTTAAGACGCATTAGACGGATGTAACATAAGTAAATCAATAGAGTCATGGTGATAGCAATGCCAGCCAATGCTCCTGTCAGAATCGGATCTGGGTTGTCGAAGTTCACCAAGTAAGCGGCTAAAGATAAGTTAACCGGAGCCGCCATGATTGCGAGTGTTGGTCTTGCTCGACGTGGCAGGTTTCCTTCGAATACCAAGCGGTACAACACCACTGGCAGCATTAGGAAATAGATACCGATACAAGTGGCCGCCAGTGTCTCTGAAAAAACGGTGTGTCCAAACTGTGTACCTGCTAAGGAACTGCTGATTAACCCCACGGGATACAGGAACCAACTCGGCACAATGTTCGACATTTTGAAATTGAGGATCTGGAAACTAAAGAACAACACCATCATGGTAAAATGCAACAACAACGCGCAGAACCAGACTGGATAGGCGATTATTGGAGATATCTCGGCGAGATAGTCACATAGAATCAATAACGCCATGCTCATCGGCGCCATTAAGCTTCCGCTAAGTGGATGGCGAATGTCATTGATAAAAGTATCAAAACTTGTGAGATAACGAAGTAAAACGGGCAGCAATAACAGTGCGCCAAACGCAGCAAGGTAAGGACGAATGAGCTCACCAACCCCTGGAAGATATAATGCCCAAGCTTGCCCCAGCCCTATAACGCCAAGTGCTAAAGACGCCTGAGATGGTGGAACATTCTTTACTTGGGTTAATCTTCTCCAGTTCAACGACTTGCTCCACTCAGTTAAATGTAGAACGTATACTCTAATCAAAACGTTCAGTCATGCTCACAATCGGTGTTGTTAGGCATGTAAATAATTTCGTGGATAATAGCAAGTTTAACGTTTGCTTTTAAGGTTTTGATTCGAAATTGATATATAAAGCGCGATGAAAGTGTTTTTGATTTTCTTGAGTGTTCTATAAATATTGAGCTTGGTTTGCTTATTGTATTAGTGGAATTTGATTGTATTAGTGGAACTTAACGAGTTACGTTTAAGTCCCACATTTGAACTGACGTTTTCAATGCAATTAACGAACTTCCTCTTGCTGAGGGAGATCTTGCTGTCTTAGTTTCTCGTTTTTCAGCGTGCGGTTAAGTAGTTGGCTGTAAATTGGCTGACCACCTAACATCTGAGCAATGATTACCGCGCCTAAGCAGGTGATGATCAACGGTAAGATGAGGTAGTAGTTATTGGTCATTTCAATAACTGACCAATAACTACTACC
>NZ_JBFRVX010000926.1:0-4149 GCF_041475345.1 Vibrio sp. 10N.222.48.A3
CGATAGAATGGCGAGTGACCGCTGATCGCGCAATTATGGATGAAAATCAAGTCATCACTTTTTATGACAACGTTGTGGCGAAGAACCTGTTGCCAGATGCTAGTTTCGATACAATGACCACTGATAAAATGGTTGTTGAACTGACTAGCCGAGATTTTTATTCAGACACTCCGGTCCATATGATCGGTACATTTTTTGAAAATGAGGGGCAAGCAATGAAAGGGAACTTCGGTACCAACAATGCGACTCTCTTTAATTCTGTTCAGGGTAGATATGAAACTCTCACACCTTAGTTTATTGGCTTTGACCCTTGCGGCGTCTAATGTCTATGCTCTATCTTCGGATAGCGAGCAGCCTGTCTATATTGATTCAGACAGTCAGCAATTAGATATGAAAAGCAATCAAGTTACCTTTCTTGGCGATGTGAACCTTAAACAAGGTAGCATCAATATCAATGCCGATAAGGTCATTGTTACACGTAATGCCGTCAACGGTGAAATTGAAGAAATACAAGGTTTCGGAAAGCCCGCAACCTTTTCTCAACTTACTGACGATGGGAAAACACTCTATGGTGAAGCTGACGATTTACATTACCAGCTGATTGCCGATAGATTGATCATGACTAAGAACGCGATGCTATCTCAAGATGGCAGTATCATTCGTGGCTCTAAGATTACCTATCAGATCACCTCTCAAAAGTTGGTTGCCGATAGTGATAGCAGTGAGCGTGTATCAACGGTTTTACAACCAGCGGAAGTGAATAAGTAATCATGGCAGTCCTTACAGCAAAGAACCTAGCGAAGACCTACGGAAAACGTAAAGTTGTAACAGACGTAAGCTTGCAAGTAGAGTCAGGTCAGATCGTCGGGCTACTTGGCCCAAACGGTGCAGGTAAAACCACCTCTTTCTATATGATAGTGGGTCTGGTTGCGCGTGATGAAGGTACTATCAGCATTGACGACCGAGACATCAGTATCTTACCAATGCACAGTCGCTCTCGTCTTGGTATCGGTTACCTTCCTCAAGAAGCATCCATTTTTCGTAAATTGTCAGTTGAAGACAACATCATGGCTGTTTTGCAAACGCGCGATGAGATGACTAACGCACAACGTCAAGATAAGCTGGAAGATCTTCTCGAAGAGTTTCACATCCAACATATTCGAGCGAGTAATGGTATGGCTTTGTCGGGTGGTGAGCGTCGACGTGTTGAGATTGCTCGTGCACTAGCAGCAAACCCTCAATTCATTCTCCTGGACGAACCTTTTGCCGGTGTTGACCCTATATCGGTTATCGATATCAAAAAAATCATCGTTCACTTACGCGATCGCGGCTTAGGCGTTTTGATTACCGACCACAACGTTCGTGAAACATTAGACGTGTGTGAAAAAGCTTACATCGTAAGTCAAGGGCATCTAATAGCTGAGGGAACTCCTGAAGATGTTCTCAATAACGAACAAGTTAAACAAGTTTATCTAGGCGAACAATTCCGTCTATGATTAGATAGAGAGTATCGAGAGTTCTTAGAATAATAACTAGGTAAGTAACACTGAATGAAACCCTCATTACAACTTAAGCTAGGCCAACAGTTAGCAATGACTCCTCAATTGCAACAAGCGATTCGTTTGTTGCAATTGTCTACTTTGGATTTGCAACAAGAGATTCAAGAAGCACTTGAATCGAACCCACTACTCGATGTCGAAGACGGCAATGAAGATACGCCAACATCGGAAGAAAAACCTAGCAGTGACGAGAAAGAAACAGTTGAAACAGTTGAACAAGACTTACCTGACAGCTCCGATTTGATCGAAAAATCAGAGATCGGCAACGAACTAGAAATCGATACAACTTGGGAAGACGTTTACAGCGCAAACACAGGTAACACTGGCATTGCGATTGATGACGATATGCCCGTTTATCAAGGCGAAACCACACAAAGTCTATACGATTACCTGCTCTGGCAACTCGATTTAACACCATTTACTGAAACTGACCGCAGCATAGCTTTTGCGCTAATTGATGCTATCGATGACCGCGGTTACCTTACCGTATCTTGTGAAGACATCCTTGAGAACTTCGACAACGAAGAGATCGAGCTTGATGAAATTGAAGCCGTTCGTAAACGAATTCAGCAGTTTGATCCGCTAGGTGTCGGTTCTGTGAATCTGCAAGATTGCTTGTTACTGCAATTGGCGACCTTCCCACAAGATACCCCTTGGCTTAACGAAGCTAAGTTAGTACTTACTAGCCATATCGACCAACTCGGCAATCGCGATTACAAACTGGTTATCAAAGAGACCAAGTTGAAAGAAGCGGAACTACGCGAAGTTTTGCAATTAATCCAACAGCTGGACCCTCGCCCTGGCAGTAAGATCACGCCAGACGAAACCGAGTATGTGGTTCCTGACGTATCCGTCTTCAAAGAGCTTGGGAAATGGTTGGTCACCATCAATCCAGATAGCGTGCCAAAACTAAAAGTGAATCAACAATACGCGGCCCTTAGTAGCAAAGGCAGTAGTGCTGACAACCAATTTATCCGCTCAAATTTGCAAGAAGCAAAATGGCTAATTAAAAGTCTAGAGAGCCGAAATGAAACACTACTAAAAGTCGCTCGGTGTATTGTTGAACATCAACGCGGTTTCTTCGAACATGGCGCAGAAGCCATGAAGCCGATGGTACTGAATGATGTGGCTTTAGCTGTTGATATGCACGAATCCACGATCTCTCGTGTGACGACTCAAAAATTCATGCACACACCGCGTGGCATCTTCGAACTCAAGTACTTTTTCTCAAGCCATGTCAGCACTGACAATGGCGGTGAATGTTCATCTACAGCAATTCGCGCACTCATTAAGAAGCTTGTCGCAGCGGAAAATACCGCAAAGCCTCTAAGTGATAGTAAGATTGCTGCTTTACTGGCTGACCAAGGAATTCAGGTAGCTAGACGTACCATAGCGAAATACCGTGAATCTCTGGGCATTGCCCCATCGAGTCAGCGTAAACGCCTGCTATAAACTAAAGTAGTTAGCTCTTTATTCATTAACGATTGATTAGTTAACTATTAATTTAGTTGTAACCTGGCAACCAACTGAAAAGGAAAGTCTATGCAAATCAATATTCAAGGCCATCACGTTGATCTTACCGATTCAATGCAAGACTATGTTCACACCAAATTCGACAAACTTGAGCGCTTCTTTGATCATATCAATAGTGTTCAAGTTGTTTTAAAAGTTGAGAAAATCAATCAAATCGCAGAAGCTACCCTGCATATAAATCAAGGGGAAATTCATGCGACAGCAACAGATGAAAGCATGTATGCCGCGATTGATTCATTGGTTGATAAACTTGTTCGCCAACTCAACAAGCACAAAGAAAAACTAAGTAGTCACTAACATGCAATTAAGCGAAGTACTTTCATTGGACTGCACTAAAAGTGCAGTCCAATGCACAAGCAAAAAAAGAGCCCTTGAGCTGATCAGTCAAATCGCAGCAGAAAGCTGCGGTCAAGATTCAACAGAACTGTTTGAGTGCATGCTGAGCCGTGAAAAAATGGGCAGTACAGGTATCGGTAACGGTATTGCGATTCCCCATGCACGCATGAATGTCAGTGATAAAGCGATTGCTGTATTAATACAATGCCAAGACCCAATCGAATTTGATGCTATCGATAACCGCCCAGTTGATCTACTGTTTGCTCTACTTGTTCCTAGTGAACAATGTAAAGAGCATCTGAAAACCCTTTCTTGTATGGCAGAGCGACTTAACGACAAGCAGACTCTTAAACAGTTGCGTAATGCTCAAAGCGATCAAGAGCTTTACGACATCATGATTCAAGTGCCAACTTGCGAGTAATAACATGCGATTAATCGTTGTCAGTGGCCAGTCAGGAGCCGGGAAAAGTGTTGCGCTACGAGTTCTTGAAGACTTGGGGTATTACTGTGTTGATAACCTACCAGTAAACCTGCTCAACGACTTCGTCGAATCGGTACGCGAGATCAATCAAAACGTCGCTGTTAGCATTGATATTCGTAACCTACCAAAAGAGCCTCAGTTAGTTACAGAAACGCTAGACCAGCTAGAAGCCGCCACAGATATAGACCTAAACGTCTTATTTCTAGATGCGAGTAAACAGACGCTACTCAAGCGCTACAG
>NZ_JBFRVX010000927.1:0-5920 GCF_041475345.1 Vibrio sp. 10N.222.48.A3
CCACCGCCACATATTGCCCAAGCTACAACATCACAGTTATCTCATCGACTTTGAATTTAATGAACGAGAAAGCATCGGAACTATCGTTTCAGGCAACGGAAACACCCTAGGACATTTCACACTCCTATAGCATTTCCCATAAGCTACAAAAGAAACACCACCTAGTCCCAAAGATGTAAAAGATGTCACCCTCAATTCGCTCTAGCAGAACAAAATAGAGTAGAAGTAAAACAGATCAGAAACCTAGCCCTTTTTGCATTTCACACGCGGCTAACGCTAGCTAGGTTATCGTGCTTCTATTGAAACCAACTTATATCAAACTCTGAATCACCAATGAGTCATTGTCATTGCATTCATGGACTAATAAGTTAACGGCATCGACCTTAACTTTTGATCAAGAGTATATAAGTGTTCTGCAGCTTGCATGTGTTGAGGGTAATCGCTGAATTTCTCACGATTCTCCTCATTCATCTTACATGTCTCATCCACCAGCATTAACTTCCAATACAGCTTTGTTGTATGCAGCATCGCCAGTAAAGGTTTGAACACCTCTTTCTCATAAGCTTGAATCAACTCTTCAATCAACTCGTCACGCTCGTTTTCACTTGCGATTGAACCATTGGTTGCCGACAACACTTTTTGATACTTCAGGTTTTGTTGCAGCTTATCCATCACCGTTTGGTTTTCTTCCGCTAACTCAACAAGCTTCGACTTAATGATATTTACCCAATTCTCTTGGCTCAGAACTGTGTCATCAACACTGTTAAAGTCTTCTCGTATCTGTCGTTCAACATCTTTTTGAGCTTTCTTTAAAACCGCACGCACCTTTTGGAAAGGCAGCTGATATTCCTTACTTAGCTCGATAATCAGTTTATGAAAACCACCGTTTGGAAGGTGTAAGTTTTCCTTAAACGTCGCCATTGCAGCTTCTTGCTGCTCTGTAAGGTGAGTCATTCTGTTTCCTATTCTTTATCACTTATGGTGCTGAGCCCGCGATCATACCACTATATAACCTCGTTTTTTCGGTAACTTGATAGGTTATATCTAGGTGCGTACTTAAATTCTCTCAATACGTTATCTTTTGGCTACTTATTAATCCACATGGCGTTAAATGGTAAAACTGGTCATCGATTAAAACCCATACTGCACCTGTTCCAACAAAACAGACTTCTAACTTATACAGGTACTTAAATGAAAAAGATTGCACTTAAGATTGAGACTGTGCAAGTCGAATGCTCACCAAGCTCGCGACCATGATGGCTAAATAGAAACTGCCGATAATGGACTCCATGAACACAAAGAATTGAGCAATAGGCAAAGCCGGTGATATGTCGCCATAGCCAACCGTGGTCAAGGTGATAAAGCTAAAGTACATCGCATTGAACAAGTTGGTCAGCCAGGTTTGCTCTTCTAACCCGTTAAATGCATTAGGGAAGATTTCTAAAATCAACAAGTAGATAGTCGACCAAGCGAACCCTAACAACAAGTAAATACAGATAGAACCAATAATGTGATTGGGCGTCACCGTCTTTGCTTTCATTACCTGTTTGAGAGCGGAATAAATATGTGAGAACAGAAACACCGCCAATGCCGTTAACGTCACTATCGAAAGGTTATAGTCCTCCAAAAACGAGAATACCCCCGACACCGTAGCGGTTATCAATAACAGACCATACCAAGAGCGATACAAGGCTCGCTCTTTATGTATTCCCACTATCGAAACAGCCAAAGTAATAATGATCAAAAACAGAATGGTCTTTTGACCTTGCGGATAAAACTGCTGCATCACCGCGCAACCAAAAAACAACACCAACAGTGCATAGAATAAGAAGTAGAAGTTGTCGTCTTTAGAGACTGGCTTCATCTATTTTTCCTCTGCCTCTGCTGGTTTTTTCTCAGTTTCTTCTTGGTTTTTCTCTTCAAGTCCAAGCCATGCCATCATCAGCTCATAGCTTAAACTCAGTATAACTGCACCAACAAACAGACCAACGATTCCTGACATCGCCATTCCGCCCAATGCACCCAGTAGAATAACCAACATTGGGATATGAGAGCCGCGGCTCAATAGCATCGGTTTCAAAATAGCGTCACTGCCACTGACCAAAATACACCACACTAAGAACAGGCTCGCCGCTAGCGTCGATTCAACACTGAACATGTAAATAATTGCAGGCAATAAAGCAAGAATCGGCGGAAGTTGGATAATAGCAATGAGCAGAACAGCTAATGCCCAAAACGCAGCCGCAGGAACGCCAGCAATCACTAAACCAATTGCTGACATAATGGATTGAATCACAGCAACACCTATCACACCCTGCACGACACTACGTACCGTTGATTTAGATAACTGTACCAACTCTTCACCTTTACCATCGGTTAGGCGAGCCACTAAGTGAGTGACCCCCGTTTGGCACTTATCGGCGTTACTCATAAATGCGCCAGCAATGATGGTAGAAATAATAAACTGAATAAACCCACCGCCGAGAGAGCCTAAAACAGAAGCAGCTTTCGTCGCAAACTGTTTCAGTTCGTCAGCATACTTTATGAACGTACCTTCAATATTATTGGAGGCAGCTACCAAGGTTGAATATACCTTCTCCCCAATGAATGGAATATCTTGTAAAGACTCTTTGGGTTTCGGCAGAGACAGGGTTCCGTCCTGTAGCCCTGTCATTAGGTCCGAAGCACTGGTGTAAATACCGGAAGAGAGCGCAACTAAAGGAATGAGCAGTAACAGTACTCCGATAAAGCTCAGTAATGCGCTGGCTTTTCCTTTCGACATTCCCGTCTTATTTGAAATCGCGACAGCAACTGGATAGAGCGCAGTCGCAATGATCGCCCCCCAAATAACCAATAGAATGAATGGGCGTAAAATCGCAAAACACCAGTAGACGAGCATAGCAATCGCTGCAATTTTGATGGCAGCGTCTATCGCCTGTTTTGAAAAATCATCGGTTAACTTCATGAAACGTCCTTGTTAGACAAGATTAAGGCTGATTTTGTAGGAACTTCCAATTCCGTGTTTCTAGGAATAGAGAAGCCAAAATCATATATATTCCAATTAACACTAATTGGAATATGCGTATAAGGGTGTTGCTATCGATATCACCGGAGCTCATCAATGTGCTACCAACAAGTACGAGCAAGGTACTAAATGCAGTGGCGAAAATCGGTGCTTTTTCGGGAACCGTGTAGATCTTCTTAGCAATCACAATAGCGACCAAGCCTATGAATAAAGAGTAGAAGATAATATTCGGAACAATCGAAAGGATTGAAAAAGCAGCTATCGCTAGCAAGCCACCAATGCCATTACTGATCACCAGAAATGCACTTAATTTGACTGATTTTTCTGAAGTGATCATTAACGATAACAACGCAATAAACATCATGGTTAACAATGCTTCAGATATCTGAAAAATAAAGAAAAAGCACACAACGGGATAAGAGATAATCATCGCACGGAAAGCCGCATACCAGCGCTCTGTCTTATTGAAAGGTACCGACGCAAAGCCAGAGAACTCCGACTTAGGTTCAGGGAAGAAGACATGAACCAGCGCAAAAATAGTCACCGACACTACACCAGAAGTCGCTAAACCTGATGCCAACAATACAGAGACTCCGGGGTTATCAATCGCCATAAAAGGCAGCATCAAGACAGCAATCAACAATATGGTGGCGAAAAGGTTCCATTTAGGGTCTACAAACAAGTAGTAACCCCAAAGCATCATTAGCCCCACTAAAATCAGCAATGGGATCGGGTAATGGGTAATTCCTCGCGACAGCAATAAACCTAACCCCATGGTGACAACAACAGCCAATAACAATTCGTAGACCGTTTCCTTATGGAGGTTTGGTTTATCAATTAAGAACTTAGCAGTGAACACTGGCGCCACAAACGCAAGTGGCCAGTTTATCCATGCCGCCAAGAAAACAGCCAACGTGACCCCTACGGTAAATCGCAGGATCCGTTGCTGTGTTTGTTGGTCAGGAATCGGCTTATCGGACATAAGACAATACGCTAATCAGACGAATCCATACTTTGCCTATCGCGTTGAACACAAAGTTGTCGCCGCTATAAACAATCACATCCGCTTGGCCGCCCACTCGAAGCATGCCTTGCATCTCATCTCGTTCAAATTCGATAGTGATAGGAAGCATCTGTGTTTGACGCAACCAACCCGTTTGTTGGCTAGCTTGAGCAAGCTTACCTGCTTGATCATTTTGTCCCCAATCAACACCCCAATCGATGCTACTCACTCGCCCTTTCACGATTTGTCCTGGAGCGAAATCCAATGCCACTTCCACTTCATCACCGACGGTTACGTTACCAAGGCTATTTTCACGATAATAAGCTTCAATCCAGATATCTTCCGTCGAAACAAAAGTCATGATCGGTTGACCTGCTGATGCGTAAAAACCCTCAGAAAGGCTAAAGTTAGAAACGCCACCTTGTGTCGGTGCTGTAATCACGGTGCGCTCTAGGTTCAACTGTGCCTGTTCAAGTGCTAACAACGCCGCTTTCACTTGGCTGTTTTCCTGACCTTCTTTACCCATTTGTTTCTTAGCACGGTCAAGGTCAGCTTCTGCATTGACAACCGCCGCTCGAGACGTTGCTAATGCGGCTCTCGCTTTATCTGCATCTGATTTAGAAACCACACCTTTATCAGCCATCTCTAAAACACGCTTGGCTTGTAGCTTGGTGTTTTGTCTTTCAACAATCGCTGAAGTGAGTTTCGCTTGCGCTGAAGCAATACTCGCGGTTTGAGCACCGACATTTTGGCCTGCAATCTCTAAATTTTGCTCGGCTTGTTGTACTGCAATTTTGTAATCAGACTCATCTAAAATAGCTAACTTGTCACCTTGATTAACCAGTTGGTTTGGTTGAACCAGTATATCGAGCACTTTACCCGACACCTCAGGCTTGATTGGAACGATATAACCTTTTACACGAGCATTATCAGTAATAGGGATGATGCGGTCTGAAATGACACTGAAGAGCAACATGAATGCAACAAACAACAATAGGTAGTTTGTAACCTTTCTTACTTTGTCTTTTCCGTTTTCTTGCTGGCCAACTTCTTCATTGGCTTCTTGCTTATTCCCTTTGGCTTCTGACATGGGGCTCCCTTCTAGATAACTAAGATCAACAAAATTAATACTTTAAAAATAAACCCAGCAATGGAAAACTCAAGTAAATAGGGTTAGATTTAGTAAACAAAACGTTGCAAATGATATGCACGTCTAATAATGCAACAATATATACAGGATTGTATTCTCATGACCTCTAGTCACTACCAAGTCCCAGTAATTCAGACGAACTACGCTAAAATTCTGGTTCAGGTTTTTTCTGACTATGGTCTTGATTTACATATGTTGCTTAAAGATTCCGGTTTACCACCTGACCTTATCGAATCAGAAAGTGATTTTGTGCCATCGGAATCCATTAAGCGTTTGATTTACCTCACATCGGCGCAACTTGGCGTATCTCGGTTCACCGATATTCTAGGACTCGCATTTCGACGTCGAATCATCCCAAATGTCTTGCATCAATTCACCGAATTTAAAACCATTGGTGATTCGCTGAAACACCTAAATTCAATCTTTGCCTACGACTCTCCAGGCAGCAAAGTCGAGCTTATTCAAGAACACGGCCAAAGTTGGTTTTGCCGAACTGCACCCGAAGACAATTCCCCTACGTTTCAATGGGGAGAAGCTTTTGCAATTACATATATCATTGAGTTAATAACCATTTTATCCAAATCCCCATGGTTGCCTAGTAAGGTGCGTCTGCAAGGACATGACATCGATGTCGTCAAAACACTGGTGCCAAGTAGCTGCCAATTGTTTGTTGAACAGTCGTCGACGGCTGTGCTGATCCCTGAAGAAATCTTACAACTCCCAATTCGCCTAACCTCTAAAG
>NZ_JBFRVX010000928.1:0-7360 GCF_041475345.1 Vibrio sp. 10N.222.48.A3
ATCCAATATCTTGTGACGTGTTATTATCAAGGCAACAAGCATAACGCGAATCAAACCTAAGATGACATGCATTCATTGCAATAAAAGTGAAAAAATCCGTAACAAACTCGGCCGCTGCCAACGTTGTATGAACCAACTGATGGTGTTGTCGATTTTAAGTTGGGGAGCGTGGTGGTTATTTTTCAAAGAAGACCCAAAAACCATCAATGCCATCGCGTTGATGATGGCCGCTTTCACGTTCAGTGGGTTGTTGTGGTTGCATTGGATAATGAAATTTTTCGTGCTGCCTTTAAGGGAAAAGAAGCGTTAGCAGAAAGACTTGATTAGATAAACGATAATGGCTAGATGTTCGATTCAATGACCCGATAGTGCTTTGATTTAACGACCTACCCTCATTTCCCAAACAGCAGATAGAAAAAAGCCCCAGAACCAATCGATTCTAGGGCTTTCTTAGAAAATTCTAAGAAAAAGCAGTGGTACTTTAATAGACCGGACTTTTCTTAGTTTGTTCCCAAAAAAGATCAGATTTTTGATCTTTTTTTTAGGTGCCATAAAATCAATGCCTTATGCAACATTCACCTTTGCGATGATCTGTTCAACCAAATTCACTTCCAACGCCACTTCATCACATGCATGTTGGCGAGGACACTGATCACAATCTTTCAGTACCTTCTCAGGCAACAGAGATTTTGATGTCGGTAAAAAGTCATGCTTCATAAAGAACTCTGGGGTACGAGTCAGCACAAACACCTTCTTGATCGCCATTTGTCGCGCTTTATCAACCAAGTGCTGCACAATCGCGGTGCCCTGCCCTTGGCCTTGCCAACCAGCTTCAACACCTAACGAACGGATTTCCGCTAAGCCAGAGTCATACACATAAAGTGATGCACAACCTGTCACCTCTCCATGATGCTCTGCGACGGCAAACGAACCAATATCACGCACCAGTTCATTACGAGAACGAGGCAGGTTTTCACCCATATTCGCCCAGTAGGCCACCATGCCTTCCAACGCTTCAATATCGGTCAGACGAGCAGAACGAACCTTAACGATAGAAGTATCACGCTGTGATAAACGCTTCTCTGCTTGGTCAACCGCGTAAGCCACTTGTTGTGGTGATACACCGCCTAGCGCACTACGTTTTTCAAGACACGATTCAATGGTCAGGATGTCATACACATCCTCTTCAATCACCTCAGAGAACTCTTTCATCTCTGCGATGGTTAACTCTTCTAATGCGCAGCCTTTAGCAATAGCTGCGACGACTGTTACACCAACAATGTGGTGAGCTTCACGGAAAGGAATGCCTTTCGCTACTAAGTAATCAGCCAGTTCTGTTGAGTTCGCGTAACCTTGTTTTGCTGCTTCAAGTGTACGTTCGCCGTTCACTTTAATGCCGTCAAAACAAAGAGCAGCCATTTCCATACAATCATTCCAAGTATCTAAAGCGTCGAACAGACCTTCTTTATCTTCTTGCATGTCTTTGTTGTACGCCAAAGGCAGAGCTTTCACTGTCATCATCATTGCGGCTAATGAACCGTATACACGGCCAGTTTTGCCACGGATAAGCTCTAGCGCATCTGGGTTTTTCTTTTGTGGCATCAGAGATGAACCTGATGTCACGGTATCTGCTAACTCGATGAAGTTCGATTCACCCGAGTTGTAGAAAATCATATCTTCTGCAAGACGCGAAAGGTGAAGCATAGAAATAGATGCAATCGACATCAGCTCCATCACATGATCACGGTCAGATACTGAATCTAGAGAGTTACGCGTTGCACGATGGAAACCTAAGTTGTGAGCTAACTCTTCACGGTCCATCGGGTAAGCAGTTCCAGCAAGGGCACCAGAACCCAGCGGACATGTATCTAGACGCTTAATCGCATCATTCAAACGAGAATAATCACGCTCAAGCATTTCAACGTAAGCCAAGCACCAGTGAGCAAAAGTTACCGGCTGAGCACGTTGTAAGTGAGTGTAGCCAGGAAGTACGGTTTCTTGATGCTGAGAAGCGACGTTCACCATTTGGCTTTGTAGGCGATCCAATGCAAGTAGCAGTTGGTTACCTTGCTGACGACACCATAGTTTAAGGTCTGTGGCCACTTGGTCATTACGAGAACGGCCAGTGTGAAGTTTTTTGCCCAAGTCACCGACTTTGCCGATAAGTTGTTGCTCGACCCAGCTGTGAATATCTTCTGCATCAGAACGTAGAATCTGTTCAGGATCTTCCATCACCTCAAGTTTTAGCTCATTCAACGCTAACTCAAGCTTCTGTTGCTCTTCTTCTGTTAATACGTTGACCGACAGTAGAGCTTTAGACCAGGCAATTGAGCCCACAATGTCTTGCTCAGCCAATCGGTAATCAAAACGAAGAGAATCGTTAAAATCTTTAAACCGGGTGTCTGCTGCTTGGGTAAATCTACCGCCCCATAATGCCATTGTGTATCTCCTAATTGCACAGTGCTCACTGTTTTTGCAAATGATAATTCTGATTAAAATTCAGTATTTTTCTGATGGTTTAAACTTACGGCAATTCAAAATGAAAATAAAGTATTAATTCATTATTTTCACATATTTATTCATCAATGATTTAATCCACTATTTATTTTCAGCGTGATTCGCGAATTATATGCCATTCAATGATAAAAACCGAAGCTGATTTATTAGACTAATAGATAGAAAAAAGCCCATTCACTAGTCAATAGTGGATGGGCTTTGCATAATAATGTCTATTTGCTAACCTTCCGTTATTCGTAAAAGGCTAGCTTACTAACTCATGGTTAGGATTACTTTTGACTATTCAGAGCACGGATACGGCTTGATAGCGAGTAAAGACGGATAAAGCCTTCAGCGTGGCTTTGGTCGTAAACTTCATCTTCACCAAAGGTTGCAAACTCTTCTGAGTACAGGCTGTTGTCAGAACGCTTCTGAGTCACCGTTGCATGGCCTTTGTAAAGTTTGATAACCACTTCACCATTTACGTCTTGTGCTAGTTCATCTGTTGCCGCAAGAATTGACTTACATAGCGGAGTGAACCAACGACCGTCGTATACAAGGTGAGAAGCTTTAACACCTAGCTCTTCACGGAATTCGAATGCCGCTTTATCAAGAACCAGTTGCTCTACTGCACGCAGTGCTTCCATCATGATTGTGCCACCTGGAGTTTCGTAACAACCACGAGACTTCATGCCAACAAGACGGTTTTCTACGATATCGATACGACCAACACCGTGCTTCGCACCCTTCTCATTTAGGTAAACCAGTGCGTTGTATGGCGTCATTGTTTCGCCATCAACCGCTACCACTTCACCTTTTTCAACTTTAAGCGTCACAGTTTCAGATTCGTTTGGCGCTTGCTCTGGGTCTACAGTCCAAGCCCAGCAATCTTCATCCGGTGCGTTCCATGTATTTTCTAGCACGCCGCCCTCTGTAGATATATGCCATGCGTTTGCATCACGCGAGTAGATCTTAGTAAGAGAAGCCGTACAAGGGATGTTACGTTCAGCTAAGTAATCTAGACACTCTTCACGGCTCACTAGATCCCATTCACGCCATGGTGCAATTACGTGTAAGTCTGGTGCGAGAGCAGCAAATGCGCCTTCAAAACGAACTTGGTCGTTCCCCTTACCTGTGCAGCCGTGACACAGTGCGTCTGCACCGACTTTACGTGCAACCTCAACCTGAGCTTTCGCGATAATTGGACGAGCCATTGAAGTACCTAGTAGGTATTTACCTTCGTAGTAAGCGCCCGTTTTCAGCGTTGGGTAGATGTAATCTGCCACCATCTCTTCTTTAAGGTCAGCGATGTAACACTCAGAAGCACCAGATGCTTTTGCTTTCTCTTCAATACCAATCAGCTCTTCATCGCCTTGGCCTACATCTGCAACAAATGCGATAACTTCGCAATCATAGTTCTCTTTCAACCATGGAATGATTACTGATGTGTCTAGACCGCCAGAGTAGGCTACTACAACTTTCTTTACGTTAACTTTGCTCATTTTCTTTCTCCTAGTTTCCATACTGCACATGGCGGTCAGCGTTGGAAATGACTTCATTATTATGTGTTAAATTTATTTGTCTAAATTCTTTAAGTAGTGACTCGTTGTGAGGTCTACTGAGGTAAAAACTGCGTTCCTATGCTTTTACCTGCAAAAAGTTGTGTCAGTTTTTCTGGGTATCGCCAAGTGGCAACCTCGATTGGTCGTCCAAGGTCATTAGCGGCTTCTAGTGCAGCTTGTACTTTCACGATCATGCCATCGGTAATCACTTTGCCTGTAATAAGGTCATCAGCTTGTTGTTGATTAAGGCTTGGAATCAGGTGACCTTTGCCATCCAACACACCACTTACATCAGAAAGCAGTACCAGTTCAGCATCAAGCGCGCCTGCAACGGCAACCGCAGCTTGGTCGGCATTAACGTTCATCAGTTGGCCTTGCTCAGTCAGACCAATTGAGCTAATGATTGGCAGTGCGCCCGCATTAAGAATCGCTTGCAGGACGGTTGAGTCGCCCGGCTCCGCTTTACCTACCGCGCCCAGTTCAGGGTTCAGTTCGCTCACTTTGCATAAACCACCATCTGCAAGGCTCAAACCAACGGCATTGATACCGTCTTTAATCGCCTGACCTTGAAGTAGTTTGTTAGCCGTGCCCGCTAGCGCGCCAGCGATAACAGGGATCTGATCATAAGGAGTAACACGAAGCCCCTCTTTCTTAACGGTTTCGAGGTTCAACTTATTCATCAAATCATCAACAAGGTAACCACCGCCGTGAACAATCACGATTGGTCGCTGTGCCTGTTGTTGGTAAGCTGAAATCGCACCAAATAACTTGCTAAGTGTTTCACCACAAGATAGCGCAGCGCCACCTAACTTTATGATTAATGGTTGATTATTAAGGCTCATATCTAGATTCCCTTACACTAACGCAGTTAATGGCGCAAAACCATAACGTAAATTTAAACACTGCATCGCTTGGCTAGATGCACCCTTTAATAAGTTATCAATCGCCGAAACAACGATGATGTGCTGACCTTGTACCTTCCAGCCTAAATCGCAGAAAGGTGTCTGTTCTACATCTTGAATTCTTGGCAATGTCTCTTCGAGCAATCTCACGGCTGGCTTACCTTGATAAGCTTGCTCGAAGGCATCTTGTATCTGTTGTTCTGTCACACCGTCAGCCAGTTTCATGGTAATGGTCGCTAAAATGCCACGCTTAAAGTTGCCGAGGTGCGGGGTGAAAATCACATCACATCCTAAATGTGCGACCATTTCAGGTTGATGACGGTGATTGAAGACGCCATAAGCTTGCAGGCTCACTTCGCAGAAGCTGTTAACCATGGTCGCCTTGCGGCCTGCACCAGTTACACCGCTGGTTGCGTTAATCACTGGCCATTGGTTCTCATCAAGTAACTTGGCTTCAACCAAAGGCTTAATCGCCAGTTGTGATGCCGTTGGGTAACAACCCGCTACCGCAACAAGCTGAGCTTCTTTTATTTCTTGTTCGTTCCATTCCGCTAAACCGTAAGCCGCTTTGTCTAGCCATTGTTCGTGTTGATGTTCAAAACCGTAAAACTCTTGATAGAAGTTTTCACCTTTAACTCTGAATGCACCCGATAGGTCGAAAACTTGGCAATCGTTCTCTAGAAAAATGGGCGCTAGGTCGTGACTGACTTCGTGTGCCGTTGCTAGAAAAATCACATCAGACTGTTTAGCCACTTCTTCCGGATTTGTTAAAGGTTGTACTGGCATATCAATCAGGCCAGCTAACTTACCGTGCAGTGCAGCGATAGGTTTGCCCGCATCTACACTATTGGCTGAGACATATAAACCTGATAGCGTGAGCTCAGGGTGTCTGTTTATCATTAGAGCCAGTTCTGCTCCTGTATAGCCGCTTGCACCAATGATCGTGGTTTTCAACATCTCAACACATCCATTCTTGAGGTAAGTTACATTTCAAATTTGACTATTCATACTTAATTTTTAGCTATATTTGATTTCTTATGCATTAAATATGATTTAATATGTGTTTTACCGACTTATGGTTTTCCTGTCAATAGTAGAAGTGAAGATATTATGCAATTACCGAGTTTCCTTGAGGTCTATAAAGGCCTAATTTCCACCGACTCCATTAGCTCAACAGATCCAAGCTGGGATCATGGCAACGAGAAAGTGATCGAAAAAATGGCTCAATGGTTTAAAGACGTAGGCTTTAGCGTTGAGGTCGTGGAAGTCGAACCCGGCAAGCATAATATGGTCGCAAAGATGGGTTCTGGCGAAGGGGGCTTATTGCTTGCAGGACACAGCGATACCGTGCCATTCGATGAAGGGCGTTGGAACTTCGACCCTCACGCATTGACAGAACACAACAACCGCTTCTACGGATTAGGCACCGCCGATATGAAAGGCTTTTTTGCCTTCGTTTATGAAGCTGCGAAGAAAATGGATTGGAGCAAGCAAACCAAGCCACTTTATGTTTTAGCAACGTGTGACGAAGAAACCACTATGCTAGGTGCACGTCATTTCACTGAAAATGCGCCGTTTAAACCGGACTACTGCATTATTGGTGAGCCAACCAGCCTAGTGCCGATTCGTGGTCATAAAGGCCATGTCGCCAACGCAGTACGAGTAACGGGTAAATCAGGTCACTCTTCAGATCCAGCTTTAGGCGTTAACGCCATCGAGATCATGCATGAAGTGTTATTTGCTTTAATGCAGTTGCGTGACAAGTTAGTCAAGGAGTACCATCACCCGGGCTTCGCGATACCAAGCCCTACTCTAAATCTTGGGCATATTCACGGAGGAGATAGCGCTAACCGAATCTGTGGTTGTTGTGAATTACACTACGACGTTCGTCCTTTACCGGGCATCAGCTTAGATGGTTTGGATAACATGCTGCGCAGCGCGCTCAAGGAAGTAGAAGCAAAATGGCCGGGCAGGATTGAGATTACTCCCCTGCATGAGCCGATTCCGGGTTACGAGTGTCAGCACGATCATCCATTTATCGGTGGCATGGAATCGGTGTGTGAAACCGAATCTCAAACTGTGAACTATTGTACTGAAGCACCTTTCCTTCAGGAGTTATGTCCAACCTTAGTGTTAGGCCCAGGCTCAATCGACCAAGCTCACCAACCGGATGAGTTCTTAAGCTTCGATTTTATTGACCCTACAATTGATGTTCTGAGTAAATCGATCCGTAAATATTGTTTCTAGTTATTACTTTCCTTCCGATATTTTCGTATAAAAGCCACCCGAAAAGGTGGCTTTTATTCTGTTATCCCTGACACAGCCCGATCTTGTAATTAAATTTCACTTTTTCCCTAAGTTTTGAAAAATTTACTTCTCCCGCATTTTTAAACCTAATAA
>NZ_JBFRVX010000929.1:0-5277 GCF_041475345.1 Vibrio sp. 10N.222.48.A3
CAACGTTGTCGCGAAGCCTACAAAGGCACGCCAATCGTTCTTGGTGGTATCGAAGCAAGTTTGCGCCGTGTGGCTCACTACGACTACTGGTCAGATAAAGTTCGTCGCTCTGTATTGTTTGACGCAAAAGCAGATATTCTTCTTTTTGGTAACGCTGAGCGTGCACTGGTTGAAGTGGCACACCGCATTGCCGATGGCGAAGACATGTCTACGCTGACCAATATCCGCGGTACTGCTATCAACTTGCCTGCAGCGCCTGAAGGTTACAAAATTATTGATTCTTCTCGTATCGAAAAACCGAACAAAGCCTACGTTCCGGTTAACCCGTACGAAGTAGAAACGCAATGTGATACCAAGAAAGATGAAAAAGAAGAAGTAAAGGCGCAGCCAATTACTATTCGTCCTTCTCGTCACGATGCAAAAACAACCGCGGTTCGTATCCCTGGTTTCGAAAAGCTCAATAACGACCGTATTCTTTACGCTCACGCTAGCCGTATTCTGCACCTAGAGACTAACCCGTATTCAGGTCGTGCTCTTATTCAACGTCACGGTGACCGCGAACTATGGGTAAACCAAGCGCCAATTCCTCTTGCAACTGAAGAGATGGATTACGTGTTTGGCCTTGCGTACAAGCGTGTTCCGCACCCTATGTATGGCAAAGCAAAGATCCCTGCATACGACATGATTAAAACTTCGGTTAACATCATGCGTGGTTGTTTTGGTGGTTGTTCTTTCTGTTCAATCACAGAGCACGAAGGTCGTATCATTCAGAACCGTTCGAAAGAATCGATCTTGGATGAAATCGAAGACATTAAAGATAAAGTACCTGGCTTTACCGGTACGATTTCTGATTTGGGCGGCCCAACGGCGAACATGTACCGTTTAGGTTGTTCAGATCCAAAAGCTGAAATTAACTGTCGTCGTCCATCATGTGTGTTCCCGAAAATCTGTGAAAAGCTAAACACAGACCATCAACACACCATTGACCTGTACCGCTCTGCGAGAAAAGTACCGGGCGTTAAGAAGATCATGATCGCTTCTGGAGTACGTTACGACCTAGCGATTGAATCTCCAGAATACGTACGTGAGCTTGTGACTCACCACGTTGGTGGCTACTTGAAGATTGCTCCAGAGCATACTGAAAAAGGCCCTCTGGATCTGATGATGAAGCCAGGCATGGGCACGTACGATCGTTTCAAAGAGATGTTCGAGAAATACAGCGCTGAAGCCGGTAAGAAACAGTACCTAATTCCTTACTTCATCTCTGCTCACCCGGGCACAGAAGATGAAGACATGCTTAACCTTGCAATGTGGCTGAAAAAGCACAACTACGAGTGTGACCAAGTACAGAACTTCTATCCATCGCCAATGTGTAATGCAACGTCGATGTACTACTCAGAGACCAACCCTCTGAAACGCGTGAAATATAAGAAGCGTGAAGATGTTCCTGTACCGAAAGGTGATCGTCAACGTCGTCTGCATAAAGCGCTGCTTCGTTACCACGATCCTGAAAACTGGAAGATCATCCGTGAAGCGCTGATCAGCATGGGTAAAAAGCACCTAATTGGTGACAAAGCAAACTGTCTAGTACCAGAAGAAGATTTTGAAGCTCAGACACCGGCGCAGCGTCGTAAGTCTGGTCGTCACGGCTCACAGCGCTTTGCGACTAAGCACAGTAAGTCTCAACCAGGTCTTGGTGGCGAAAGCCCACGTAGCCATTCTAAGCCTGGCGGCAATAAGCCTAAACCGGGTGGTAAGAAGCCAACAGGTAGCCAAAGCAACGGCAATCAGGGCAACGGGAAGCAGAACGGTAATGGTAATAAACCAGCGACTGGCTTCATCAAAAAAGCCCCTGCTAGTCAGCAATCTCAAGGCAATGGCGGCGGGAATGGCAAGTCAAACCGTAACAAAGCGGGTAATGGTCAAGGTGGTAAACCTGTGAGTAACGGCAAGAATCGCCAACGCGCAGCACAACGTTAAGACAGCAACCCATTGACTTCGCTATGGTAAAAACACAAAGCGCAGCTTTTTAGCTGCGCTTTTTTGTGCCCGTTGCCAATGGCTAGCTCCTTAGCCACGTAAATACTTAGATACCAAGGGGGGTTACCTACTTATCTAACGCGTAAACACCCAATACTGGCTAAATAGGTAATTGGTGACCATTCCGACAAGAGTCCCCACTGCCATTGCGATAAAAACAGCTCCGATAAAGGTAGGAAGCAATTCCGTCATCAGCTTAAAGCACAGCAAATTAGGTACCGCTGATATTGATGCGGTAAACATGAACTTTTGCCACTGAATCAGCTTCTCAGACCAATGACCTCGCCCTTTATATTCAAAAGTCAGTATACGATTACCCAACCATGTCGTCGTTGCAGCAGCAATAAAGGAGCTAATTCGCGCCATCATTAAAGGCAGCCCAACAACATAATGCAGCAATGCAAAAACCAAACAATCAACAACAAACCCACCAACACCAACCACAGCAAATCGAACCATCTTGTGGTGGGACTGTAGTCTTTGGCTATGTGATTGAAGCTTGTCATTGAACATTCGTAGCCTTGAGTTAACGCTGAACATCATTTTCACTTTCAATATGATTCAACGAAAAATTTGGTGTGTTGCTCTGGTGATGGCAGCTGAACAGAGCACGCTTAATCTTGACCGTCGGTTCCAAAATACACGTTAATGCGTTCTCTTTGATCTTAATTTCCACTTCCGCTTTATGGCCGATCAAATAGAATTTATCGATGCCATTTAGTTGCTCGATATCAAGAAGCTTTTTCGCTTGCCCATGACTGTAAAATTGCCCTGAGAATGGTCTTTTACCCACATAAAAACTTGGCGCAGAATCCGTAATCTGTTCAAAAATAATACGGTCACTTTTCTCGTTCGCCTTCCCTAAGTTCAGGTAAACCATCGCAATCATTAACAGCACAGGTAGCACCAAAGCCACACTCGAAAACCACTTCTTATCTTTTTCCACCACAAGTATAGCAACCAGCATCCCAAGGGCTGGAATCCCCGGCAGTACGTACGCAGGGAGAATATTGCCCGCCATAGTGAAAAGAATCAGTGGCGAAATCAACCAACAGACAAGGAATGAAAACAACCCACTATTCTCAGCGTTAATTTCCGCAATTTTCTTGCGACGAGCGAAAGTTAAAATAGGTAATACAATCGACCACGGCGCAGCGGCCTGAATCCAAAACACCCAGATCATGCCTCTGGTTTCATCATGAGCAGAACCGTATAAATCGCCCTCCCAACCACTCACAACAAAACGCTTAAAGTGTTCGCCAACAATAAAATAATCAATAAAGCCCGGAGTAGCCATTTCAGCCATAATGTACCAAGGCAAGGCAATCGCCAGCATGACACCTAAACCAGACAACAGTGGAAAGCGTTGCCACAACACTTTAAAAGCCCCAAAGATACCATGTTGTAATAGCAACCAAGGGAATACTGCGATACCCATGATCACAATCGCAACAGGACCTTTTGCAAGCAAGCCCAACGCCAAGCCTACAAATCCAACGTAACCCCAGGTTTTGTTGGTTCTCTCACTTCCTTCGCCTTTACAGTCTTCTCCACCGAGCCAACATAAGTAAAAGCCCAGCATCGCGATGGTCATGGCTAACGTTAACGCCATGTCGGTCATCACAGCACCCGCGGCGATAGAGAAAATCCCACATGTTGCCAATACAACAGCCGCCACTAAGGCACTTTGTCCCGTACGCTTCGCCAGATACGCGACCAATAGAATCGTCGCGAAACCTGCTAACCAATGCGGAGCACGCACAGCAAACTCACTCAAGCCGAACAACTCAATACCAGCAGCACTCATCCATGTTAACAACGGTGGCTTACCCCAAAAAGGAATACCGTAATCAAACTGAGGGGTTAACCAATTGCCAGTTTCTACCATCAAGCGAGCCATTTCTCCATAGCGCGCTTCAGTGGTGTCCATTAACGGATAAGTCGCCAAAGATAAAAGCCTTAGAACCAGTGCAAAAGCCAACAAATACCATAGATGCGTTCTGTTCAGACTCATGCTGATTCCTCTAATTTAAAATGTGTTTTCAATGCGGGTGTATCAACGACCGATTGGATCAGATAAAGAGGGCGATTCTTGGTTTCGATGAAAATACGACCTATGTACTCCCCCATTAAACCAATACTCAACAGTTGGATTCCGCCAAGTGCAAGTTGCACGACCATCATTGACGGATAACCCGTAATTGGCTCACCAAACATCATGGTTTTGAACACGATGAAGACGCCATACACGAAAGCAGTAAGCGCCACTAATCCACCAACTGCCGTCGCAATACGCAGTGGGCGGATAGAGAATGATGTGATGCCATCCATCGCCAATCCGATGAGTTTCAAATAGTTCCACTTGGTCTCGCCACAGAAGCGAGCATCACGCTTAAATTGGAGTGTCGCTTGTCGGAAACCCGGCCATGAAAAAATGCCTTTCATGTAGCGGTTACGTTCTGGAAGCTGATTGATATGGTCGACAACCTCGCGGCTTAACAGTCGAAAATCACCCACATTCTCAGGAACATCAATCTTCGCAGCCACGTTCATGACTTTGTAAAAGCTCGCTGCTGAAAACTTCTTAAACCATGTTTCACCATCACGCTGGCTGCGCTGCATATTGACGACGTCATAACCTTCGCGCCACTTGGCAATCATTTGCGGGATAAGCTCAGGTGGATCTTGTAAGTCAGCGTCTAGCAAAATCACCGCTTGTCCACGACAGTGCTCAAGGCCTGCGCTCATCGCTGATTCTTTGCCAAAATTACGGCTTAAACCGATAACAGAAATTGAGCTATTGATTGAAGTGAATGAACTCACCAACTCCAAGCTGCTGTCTTTGCTACCGTCGTCGACATAAACGATTTCACTCTTGATGGGCAAGCTATCAAGCACCTTGGTAAGGCGAGAGTGGAACTCTTCCAATACCTCTTGTTCATCGTAAAAAGGCACAATGATAGACAGAGAAACCGCAGGGTTGATCTGCGATGTAGATATCTTAGGGCGGCTTATATGAAGTTCAGACATAATACGTTCTTCTATTTTTTAATCTGAATCCAATCTACCCTCCCATAAGTGAAAGTTATGTTATTGACATATTTTTCACGCTCACTCAGGATAATGTTACCGTCTATTTCTGTATGAGAATCAAAATGAAACGAGTTCTATTAGTCGAAGATAACCGTGAAATCGCAGGTGTCTTGTTTGATTATTTTGAGTGTATTGGTATGGAAC